>JAFSBF010000205.1 GCA_017441965.1 Clostridia bacterium
AAAGCTTGAAGGCGAAAACGGTGCAGAAATCAAGTTTAACGAAGTACTTGCAATCGGTGACGAGGGTAAGTTTACAGCAGGTACACCCACAGTTGAGGGTGCAACTGTAAGTGCTAAGATTCTCAGCCAGACAAAGGGCAAGAAGATTATCGTTTTCAAGATGAAACCCAAAAAAGGTTACAGAAACAAGAACGGTCATCGTCAGCCTTACACAAAGGTTGAAATCACAGCTATCAATGCGTAATTATGATTACGGTAACGACGGTATCTGATGCCGAAGGAAAAATCCTTCACTTTAGTGTGGAGGGGCACAGCGGTTTTGCCGACAGCGGCAGTGACATTGTCTGTGCAGCCGTTTCGTCAACACTGTGGATGATGATAAACGGCATTGAAAAGCAAAACCTTGCACAGCTTTCATATGAAGAGCGTGATGGTTTTGTTGATTGCACTGTTTCGGCAAATCGCAAAAGCGGTGCAGACGTACTTCTCTCTTCCTTTGTAATGTTTATAGAGGAATTATCAGGGCAGTACGGTGATTATTTGAAACTTGTGCAGAAGTAATCTGCATTATGCTATGAGAGGAGTGAAACATAATGTTCGCATTAAATATTCAGTTGTTCGCTCATAAAAAGGGTGTTGGTTCTACAAAGAACGGACGTGACAGTGAATCCAAGCGTCTTGGTGCTAAGCGTGCTGACGGACAGTCAGTTCTCGCAGGTAACATCCTTGTTCGTCAGAGAGGAACTAAAATTCATCCCGGTATCAATGTAGGTATTGGCAGCGATGATACCTTGTATGCTCTTGTTGACGGAAAAGTTAAGTTCGAGCGTAAGGGCAAGGATAAGAAGCAGGTAAGTGTTTACACTGCGTAAATGCAATAATAAAAGCTCGGCTTTGTTTTAAGCCGGGCTTTTCATTTTTATCTACACAACCCAAGGATGGGAGAAAGTAGTGCAGAATTTATACGTAATGACGGAGGGGATAGAGTGTTTGCAGATACAGCGAAAATTACTGTCAAGGCAGGTAATGGCGGAAACGGTCTTGTTTCCTTTCATAGAGAAAAATATGTTCCTGACGGCGGCCCCGACGGCGGTGACGGCGGCAGGGGCGGTAATATTGTGTTTAAGGCTGATAAAACCCTTAGTACGCTGATTGATTTTGCACACAGAAAAACCTTCAGTGCAAAAAACGGAGAGGACGGAAAGGCACGTCATAGCTTTGGCAGAAAAGGCGAGGACCTTTACATTGCTGTCCCCGTCGGTACAGTGATAAAAGATGCAAAGAGCGGAAAAGTTATGAAGGATATGTCTGAGGACGGCGAAGAATTTATTGCGGCATACGGCGGAAACGGCGGATGGGGTAATGTCCATTTTGCATCGGCAACCCGTCAGACGCCAAAGTTTGCAAAGGACGGTCTTAAAGGGCAGGAGCGTGAGCTTATTTTAGAGCTTAAGCTTATTGCGGATGTAGGATTGGCAGGCTTTCCCAATGTGGGCAAATCAACACTTCTTTCTGCAGTCAGTGCGGCAAGACCTAAAATTGCAAACTACCACTTCACAACACTTGAACCGAATTTAGGTGTTGTAAAAATGGGTGAGGGGAAGAGCTTTGTAATGGCTGATATTCCCGGACTTATTGAGGGTGCGCATGAGGGGATTGGTCTTGGCCACGAATTTTTGCGCCATATTGAAAGAACACGCCTTATCGTTCATATTGTTGACGTTTCAGGTATAGAGGGCAGAAACCCAATCGAGGACTTTGAAAAAATAAATAATGAGCTTTCGCTCTATAGCTCGTCACTCGCCGAGCGTCCGCAGATTGTGGTTGCAAATAAAACGGATATTATAACAGATATTACACTTTTAGAAGAGTTTAGAAAATATATTGAGGAAAAAGGTCTCAGGCTTTTTGAAATAAGCGCCGCCGCACATAAGGGCACAAAGGAGCTTATAAATTATGTTTCGGCTATGCTTGATACGTTAGAGCCTGTAGAGATTTATGAAGCGGACTTTGAGGAGGAGGATTTCTCCGAAGAACCGTTCGAAGTGAGAAAAGAAGGGGAAACCTACGTTGTTGAGGGACCGTACATTGAAAAGCTTCTGCGCCACTGTAATTTTGAGGATGCGGAAAGTGTGCAATACTTCCAGCTTGCACTCAGACGAAAGGGAATTATTGATGCCCTCGAGGAAATGGGCTGCGGTGAGGGTGATGCAGTAAGAATGTACGAGCTTGAATTTGATTATACGGAGTAAGAATATGTTATCATCAAAACAGCGCGCATATTTGCGCGGACTTGCAAATAAAGAAAATGCCATTTTCCAGATTGGAAAGGGCGGAATTAATGACGAAATTTTAAAAGAGCTTGATATAGTGCTTGAAAAGAGGGAGCTTATTAAAATCACAGTTCTCGAAACCTCCTTTATGTCTACACGCGGTGCGTGTGAGGCTATTTGTGAGGAAATCGGGGCAGAGCCTGTGCAGTGTATAGGAAACAAGGTTGTCATATACCGCATGGCAAGGGCAAAGGATAACCGCAAAATACAGCTTCCCAAGTGAGGTAGTTATTATGAGAACGGGACTTTTCGGCGGTGCGTTTAACCCTGTTCATAACGGGCATATGGCGGTGGCACACGCCGCTATAAAAGAGGCAGGGCTTGACAGACTTATTTTCATTCCTACGGGAAATGCTCCGCATAAAAAGGAAACGGAAATTTCAAGGTATGACAGACTTGAAATGGTAAAAAGGGCTATTAGGAATGAAGAAAAAATGTCGGTCAGCGATTATGAAATTTCACGCACAGAGGTAAATTACAGTGCCGACACGGCAGAGCATTTTAAAAGCCTTTATCCCGATGACGAGCTTTTTTTCATCATAGGCGATGACTCGTACAATCAGCTTGATTTATGGCACGAGCCGCACCGTATTATGAAGGCGTGCACCCTTCTTGTTTTTCCACGGGAGGGGGCAAGGGTAGAGCCGCCCGCTATTGAAATTAAAATGGACAGGGTGGAAATCTCATCAAGTGAAATCCGAGAGAAAATAAAGCTTGAAAAAGATTTCAGAAACTTATTGCCAAAAGAGGTTTTTGATTATATAATAAAAAGTAATCTATACAGATAAGAGTGATGGCTTTGACAGAGAATGAAATGATAGAAAGGCTTCGCAGCACACAGAAGGAGAGGCGTTTTAAGCATACTCTCGGTGTTATGGGCGAGGCGGAGCGACTTGCGGAAAAATTTGGCGTGGACAAGGATAAAGCACGCATTGCAGGGCTTTTACACGACTGTGCAAAAAACCTTGATGAAAAAAGCGGGGAGGAGTTTTCTGCAATCTGTGCAAAATACGGCGTAACACTTGACGAGCTTGCAAAGAAGGAGCGTGCACTCATACACGCATATTTAGGTGCGGCAGTAGCGTATAAGGATTACGGTATAGATGACCATGAAATACTTGATGCTATTTATTATCACACTACCGCAAGGGAGAATATGACACCTCTTGAAAAGCTTATTTATATAGCCGATATGACGGAGCCGGGGCGGGAGCTTGAGCAATCAAACGAAATACGCCGTCTTGCAGAAATTGACGTTGATGAGGCGCTTATCTATGCGATAGGCTGCTCGATAAAGCACGTAATCAGAAAAGGGACACTTATTCATCCTGATTCTGTACACGCACTTAACTATCTTATAGAGCATAGGAGGAAAAAGGCTTGACAGATTTAGAAAAGGTTCATAAACTTGCAAAAATTCTTGATATGAAAAGGGCACGTAATATTATCGCCCTTGACCTTGGCGGTGCGACAATCATTGCCGATTATTTTGTAATATGCTCTGCAGGCTCACCTGCGCAGATGCACGCACTGTATGAGGCGGCAACAGAGGAAATGGCAAAGGAAGGCGCTGCGCCCGTGCGTACAGAGGGAATGAAAAATCCCGATTGGGCACTTATCGATTTTGGCGGAGTGATGCTTCATATTTTCAGCACACAGATGCGTGATTTTTACGGGCTTGATAATTTGTGGGCTGATGCACAAAAGATAGAGCTTGAACTTATAGATGAAAATTGACCTTTCAGAAAGGAAAAGATATATTATGGAATACAATTTTAAACAGGTTGAAGAAAAATGGCAAAAATACTGGGAGGATAATAATTCCTTCAAGGCGGAGAATAATTCGGAAAAACCGAAATTCTACGCTCTTGTAGAATTTCCGTACCCCTCGGGAAGTGGTATGCACGTAGGTCATATAAAGGCATATTCTGGACTTGAGGTTGTAGCAAGGAAGAGAAGACTTGAGGGCTACAACGTTCTTTTCCCGATTGGCTTTGACGCATACGGTCTTCCTACGGAAAATACTGCTATTAAAACGGGCGTACATCCCAGAGTGGTTACTGATAACAACATAGTTAAATTTACAAGTCAGCTTAAAAGGGTAGGCTTCTCCTTTGACTGGTCAAGAGTGGTTGACACAACGGATGAAGGTTATTATAAGTGGACACAGTGGATTTTCCTGAAAATGTTTGAAAAGGGTCTTGTGTTCCGTGATACAACCCTTGTAAACTATTGCCCGAGCTGTAAGGTTGTCCTTTCAAACGAGGACTCTCAGGGCGGAAAGTGCGACATCTGCCACAGCGATATTGTACAGAAGACAAAGGAAGTATGGTACTTAAGAATAACCGAGTATGCAGATAAGCTTCTTGAGGGACTTGAGGATGTTGATTATCTTCCAAACATAAAGCTTCAGCAGAAGAACTGGATAGGAAGGTCAGAGGGAGCATTCGTTGATTTCTCAATTAAGGAAAATGATGAAAAGCTTCGTGTTTATACAACACGTCCCGATACACTCTACGGCGTTACATTTATGGTAATTGCGCCCGAGCATCCTATTATTGAAAAGTATAAAGACTCCATTAAAAACTTTGCAGAGCTTGATGCATATAAAAAGGAATGTGCAAAGAAGAGCGAGTTTGAGCGTACACAGCTTGTCAAGGATAAGACGGGCGTAAAAATTGACGGTCTCACCGCAATAAATCCCATAACGGAAAAGGAAATTCCCGTTTATATTTCTGACTATGTAATGATGGGCTACGGTACGGGTGCTATTATGGCAGTGCCTGCACACGACAGCCGTGACTATGACTTTGCAAAGAAGTTTGGTATTGATATTATAGAGGTTATTAAAGGCGGCGACATTTCAAAGGAGGCCTACACGGGCGACGGTGAAATGGTTAATTCAGGTGTGCTTGACGGTATCAAGACAAAGCAGGAAGCAATTAAAAAGATGCTTGATATCCTCAGTGAAAAGGGCTGCGGAGAAAAGGGTATACAGTATAAGATGAAGGACTGGGCATTTAACCGCCAGAGATACTGGGGAGAGCCTATCCCGATTGTTCACTGTGATAAGTGCGGTATGGTAGCAGTTCCCTATGAGGAGCTTCCGTTAAGACTTCCCCCGGTAGATAATTTTGAGCCGGGTTCAGACGGTGAAAGTCCCCTTGCAAAAATTGAATCATTCGTTAACTGCACATGCCCCAAATGCGGCGGCAAGGCAAGAAGAGAAACAGATACAATGCCGCAGTGGGCAGGCTCTTCATGGTATTTCCTCCGTTACTGTGACCCGAATAACGATAAGGAATTTGCATCAAAGGAAGCACTCAGCTACTGGATGAATGTTGACTGGTATAACGGTGGTATGGAGCACGTTACAAGGCATATGATTTACTCACGCTTCTGGCACAAGTTCCTCTATGATTTGGGTCTTGTTCCCACAAGTGAGCCGTACGCAAAGAGAACTGCGCAGGGACTTATTTTAGGACCTGACGGTGAAAAAATGAGTAAGAGTAAGGGTAATGTTGTTGACCCCAACGACGTTGTTGATGTATACGGTGCAGACGTTTTGAGGGCGTATGTTCTGTTTATGGGTGACTATGAGCAGGCAGCTCCCTGGAACGAAAGCAGTATGAAGGGATGTAAGAGATTTCTTGACAGAGTATGGGAGCTTCATACAAAGCTTGTTGACGGTGACAGCTACCGTGATGAACTTTCAAGCAGTATGCATAAGACAATCAAGAAGGTTTCAGGCGATGTTGAAAGTATGAAGTTTAATACGGCTATTGCAGCACTTATGACACTTGTAAATAAGATTTACGAGGTTGGCAGTGTGAATAAGGCTGAGTATAAAACTCTTCTCACACTTCTTAATCCCTTTGCGCCGCATATGACGGAAGAGCTTTATAATAGCCTTTTCGGCGAGGTTCTTTCAAACGGCAAGTGGGTAGAATATGATGAGGCACTTTGCATCGACTCCACAGTTGAGATAGTTGTGCAGCTTAACGGCAAGGTAAAGGCAAAGATGGTAATAGATGCTAACCTTGACCGCGACGGTATGCAGAAGGCGGCAATGGAAAATGATGAAGTAAAAGCTCTTATTGACGGCAAGGAAATAGTAAAGGTTATTGCCGTTCCCGGAAAGCTCGTTAACATAGTTGTTAAATAAAAGGAATTGATATTATGAATTATAAAAGTACACGTGATAATAATATAAGTGTTAAAAGCAGTGAGGCTATTGCAAAGGGTCTTTCCCCCGAGGGCGGACTTTTCGTGCCTGACAGTATTCCCATTATATCTGAAAGCAATATTAAGTATATGGCAGGGATGTCATATACACAGCGTGCAAAGGAAATCCTCGGACGGTTCCTTACCGACTTTACTGATGAGGAGCTTGATGCGTGCATAAATGCGGCATATACAAAGGAAAAGTTTGAAACAAATGCCATTGCACCCGTTTATAAGCTTAGTGACAGCCAGTATGTGCTTGAACTGTGGCACGGACCGACGTGTGCGTTTAAGGATATGGCACTTCAAATTCTTCCGCACCTTCTTACAACATCTGTTAAAAAGCTCGGAATAGAGCGTGAAACAGTTATCCTTGTTGCGACAAGCGGCGATACGGGTAAGGCGGCTCTTGAAGGCTTTAAAGATGTTGATAATACAAAGATAATCGTATTTTTTCCTGACGAGGGTGTAAGTCAGATTCAGCGTCTGCAGATGTGTACCCAGGAGGGTAAAAACGTATTTGTAAGTGCGGTAAACGGAAACTTTGACGATGCGCAAAACGGTGTTAAAGCGATATTTACCGATAAAGAATATGAAAGCTTTTTGCAGGATAATAAAAAGGCATTAAGCTCTGCAAATTCTATCAACTGGGGCAGACTTGTTCCGCAGATAGTTTATTATTTCTCCGCTTATTGCGATATGATTGCAGCAGGGGAGATTGAATGCGGTGATGAGGTTAATATCTGCGTTCCTACAGGTAACTTCGGAAATATCCTTGCGGCATATTACGCAAAATGTATGGGACTTCCCGTAAAAAAGCTTATATGTGCATCAAACAAGAACAATGTTCTTACAGATTTCATAAATACAGGTGTTTATGACAAAAACAGAGATTTCTATGTTACAACATCTCCGTCAATGGACATCCTTATTTCGTCAAACCTTGAAAGACTTCTTTATATGATTTCAGGCGGCAGGGCAGATGTAGTAAGCTCTTATATGGCAGAGCTTAAGGAAAATGGAATCTACACTGTAAGCGACGAAATCAAAAATGAAATCAAAGAAAGCTTCTACGGCGGATGCGCAGACGATATTAAGTGTGCTGATACAATAAAGGAAACATATGAAAAGCACGGCTATGTAACTGATACACATACTGCCGTTGCCGTATGTGTTCATAACGAATATGTAAAAGAAACAGGCGATAATACAAAGACTATTATTGCATCAACCGCAAGTCCGTTTAAATTTAATGGAGCAGTTCTTAGCGCACTTGGCAAAGAGGACGAGGTTAATGAGCTTGATGAATTCAGGCTTTTGGAGAAGCTTGCAAACGATTATGAACTCAGAATTCCTGCATCACTCAAGACCCTTGAGGAAAAGGAAGTAAGATTTGAGGTTGTTTGCGACAAAAATCAGATGAAAGCCGTTATCAACGAGTTTTTGGCAAACTAAACTAAGCACACGTGCGTCGAACCCCATATGGTTTTAAAATATGATGCGGAGGACGAAGATAGGCTGACGCCTTTCAAGGACGACAAGTTAAAAGTGTGCAAATTTATCAAGTTTAAGGCATATGGGATTCGGCTCACGTGTGCTTATGTAAACAGACTGCTGCATTAAATCTACTGCACAAAGCCATTGAAAAGCAGGGGGATTTCCCCCTCACAGTGCGAGCTGTTTCCCTGCAATGGTGTGTGCATTTAATGCAACAGTCTTTTTTAGGAATTACTCAGAAAATACCGTTAGGCATAAGGTGTTCGAACCCAATGTGCCTTAAACTTGTTAAATTTTTATTCTTTTTATTTGTCGTCCTTGAAAGGCGTCAGCCTATCTTCGTCCTCCGCATAAAAATCATATAAAATTTTCCTGCGTTTAAGGTCGAAGAGTTTAAAAACAAGAAATTTTGTTATAAGACAAAGAAAATTCAAGAATAATACTGTCGTATATTTGCAGAATTTTCTGCAGTATTATGCGAAATTTCTGTTTTTAAACCATATCGGGTTCGACTACCTTATGCCTTAGTTACAGCATTCTCTCTTTTTGAAGGTTTCGCAACCTGTTTCGTTAACTGCACACGCATCATGTCCGCAAACGTTAATATGCTCTGCAACGCACTCATTTGAGGTTGTATGATGAACGCAGTTTTCAACGACGCATCTTACGCCGTTTAAGGGCTTGTCTGAGTTTACAGTTGACATCGTTATCACTCCTGACGAAAAATCGTAGTCACGATTGACTACAGCACTATTTTGTGCTGATACAAATTTTATATACGGAGAAAGTTATGGCAATTTTTGCATTAAGTGATTTGCATCTTCCGCTGGGAATAGATAAGCCAATGGACGTTTTCGGTGTAAGATGGGATAATTATGTTGAAAAAATTGAATACGAATGGAAAGCACGGGTAAAAGAGGAAGATTTTGTAATTATAAACGGTGATTTTTCATGGGCAACGTATCTTTCAGAGGCACTTCCTGATTTTCGTTTTATTGAAAAACTTCCCGGCAAAAAGCTGATTTCAAAGGGAAATCACGATTACTGGTGGGAAACGTTAAAGAAAATGAACGAGTTTTTAGAAGAAAACGATATAAAGAGCGTTTCCTTTATGCAAAACAATGCCTATCTTTGCGGCGATGTTGCCGTTTGCGGTGCAAAAGGGTGGCTTTCACCTCAGGACAAGGCTTTTAAAACAGAGGATGAAAAAATCTATAGGCGTGAGCTTATCCGCTTTGAAAGCTCTGTGAAAGAGGCAAAAAACCTTTCTGATACAGTTATTGCGGCACTTCATTATCCGCCTGATGATGCCTTTATGGAAATTGTGAGAAAATATGATGTATATAAATGTGTGTTCGGGCATCTTCACGGTAAAAGGGCAGAGGATTATAAAATTTTATACAAAAATACAATACTTGTAAGTGCGGATTTTCGCAAATTTTCACCAATATTTATAATTTAAATGGAAATATTTAAAAAACACTTGCAAAATTTGAGAATATATGATATAAATATGATTTGATGTGGGTTTTATATATTTTATAAAAAAACCCGTAACAATAGGAGGAAACAAGTATGAAGGTATTGAAGGTTGAACAGCGCGAAGATAAGAGAATGTATCTCGAAATCGAAATTGACAGCGCAGAATTCGAAAAAGCAATGGACAGAAGCTATAAGAAGAATGTTAAGCAGATTAATATTCCCGGCTTCAGAAAGGGTAAGGCACCCAGAAAAATCATTGAAAAGTATTACACAGAAGCAATTTTTTATGATGATGCAATAAACTTTGTATGCCCCGAAGCATATGATGAAGCTATAAAGGAAGCAGATATTGACCCCGTTGATATGCCTGAAATCGACATTGTTAAGCTTGAAAAGGGCGAAAACTTTGTATTCAGTGCACTTGTAACAGTTCGTCCTGAGGTAACTCTTGGCGAGTATAAGGGTATAACTGCGGAAAAAGATGTCAATACTGTAACAGATGAGGAAATTGACGCTGATATAAAGAGAATGCAGGAGAATGCTGCACGTGTTTCTACTGTAACTGAGGGTACAATCGAAATGGGCGACAAGGTAGACCTTGATTTCGAGGGCTTTGTTGACGAGGTTGCATTTGAAGGCGGTAAGGGTGAGAATTACAGTCTTGTACTTGGCTCAAACAGCTTTATCCCCGGTTTTGAGGAGCAGATTGCAGGTAAAACAATCGGTGAGGATTTTGACGTAGACGTTACATTCCCCGAGGATTACCACGCAGAAGACCTTAAGGGTAAGAAAGCTATCTTTAAGTGTAAGGTACATTCAGTAGAAAAGAAGGAGCTTCCTGAGCTTGATGACGAGTTTGCAAAGGATGTAAGTGAGTTTGATACACTCGCAGAGCTTCGCAATGACGCAAAGGAAAAGCTTGAAAAGGCTAAAGAGGCTGAGGCTAACCGTAAGTTTGAGGATGCCGTTGTTGACGTTGCCGTTGAAAATGCAACTGTTGAAATCCCCGAATGTATGGTTAATAATCAGATTGAAAATCAGATTAAGGATATTTCATACAGACTTCAGAGCCAGGGTATGCCCCTTGAGCAGTACCTTCAGTTTACAGGTATGACAATGGAGTCACTTCGTGAGCAGCTTAAGGATACCGCATACAAGGCAGTAAAAACTCAGCTCGTAGTTGGCGCAATTGCTGATGCAGAAAAGGTTGAGGTTACTGACGAGGACCTTGAAGGCGAGTACAAGAAGATGGCTGATATGTACGGTATGGAGGTTGACAAGGTTAAGGAGCTTATGGGTGCAAACGCAGAGTCACTTAAGCTTGACCTCAAGGCACAAAAGACCATTGACCTTATAGTTGCTGCTGCAAAGGTTGGTAAGGCAAAGAAAACTACTGCTAAGAAAGCTGCAACAAAGAAGACTGACGAGGGTGAGGAAAAGGCAGAGCCGAAGAAGACTGCTGCTAAGAAGACCACAACGTCAAAGACAACTGCTGCAAAGAAAACTACAGCTAAAAAGGCTGACGGTGAGGAAAAGGCAGCACCTAAGAAGACTACAGCTAAGAAGGCGACTACTGCGTCAAAGACAACTGCAGCTAAGAAGACCACAACTACAAAAAAGGCAGCAACTAAGAAAGACGCTGAATAATACAGAAGAAGCGTGCCGCTTCACCCATTTCGCGTCCCGACTAAATTCAAATACGTCAAATGTCGCTCGCGATAAAATTACGCAAATTCCTATACAGTAAAAAAGAAAGAGGAGGATGTCAGATGAGCTTAGTTCCATACGTAATTGAACAGACAGGTCAGGGAGAAAGATCCTACGATATTTTTTCCAGACTTCTGAAAGACAGAATAATTTTCTTCGGTGACGAAGTAAATGACCAGACAGCAAGCATTATTGTTGCGCAGATGCTTTTCCTTGAAAGCGAAGACCCCGACAAGGATATAATGCTTTACATCAATAGCCCGGGCGGAAGTATTACCGCAGGTATGGCAATATACGACACAATGAATTATATCAAGTGTGATGTATCAACAATCTGTGTTGGTATGGCGGCAAGTATGGGTGCATTCCTTCTTTCCGCAGGTGCAAAGGGTAAGCGCCTTGCACTTCCTAACAGTGAAATAATGATTCATCAGCCGCTCGGCGGAATGCAGGGTCAGGCAACCGATATCAAAATTCACGCAGACAGAATTATCCGTATGAAGGAGAAGCTTAATACAATTCTCAGCGAGAATACGGGTCGTCCGCTTGAAGAAATTGCACGTGATACAGAGCGTGACAATTTTATGAGTGCACAGCAGGCACTTGACTACGGATTAATTGATAAAATCATTACAGCAAGATAAATTTCAGGAGAGGCTACGTATAAATCGTAGCCTCTCTATAAATTATCGAATTTATTGGAAGGGTGATTTATTTGCCGAAAAACGAAGAAACACAGTTAAAATGCTCCTTCTGCGGTAAAACTCAGGATGAAGTAAACCGACTTATCGCAGGTCCCGGGGTTTATATTTGTGATGAATGTATAGAAGTGTGCTTTGAAATCCTTGAGGGCGACTTTGATGAATTTGAGCATAAGAGTGAAACGGAGCTTCCCGAGCTTACAAAAACGCCTGTTCCCAAGGAAATCAAAGAAGTGCTTGATGATTACGTAATCGGTCAGGATAAGGCAAAAAGAAACCTTGCCGTTGCAGTTTATAACCACTATAAGCGTATTAATTCCAAGGTTGATACAAACGGTGTAGAACTGCAGAAGAGTAATATCCTTATGATTGGACCTACGGGCAGCGGTAAAACACTTCTTGCACAAACTCTTGCAAAGGTGCTTCAGGTGCCGTTCGCAATTGCAGATGCAACAAGCCTTACCGAGGCAGGCTATGTGGGTGAGGATGTTGAAAATATTCTTTTAAAGCTCATTCAGGCGGCAGACTACGATATTAAAAAGGCTGAACGTGGAATAATATATATCGACGAAATAGATAAAATCACGAAAAAGAGTGAGAACGTGTCAATTACCCGTGATGTCAGCGGTGAGGGTGTTCAGCAGGCGCTCCTTAAAATTTTAGAGGGTACAGTTGCATCTGTTCCTCCGCAGGGCGGAAGAAAGCATCCCCATCAGGAGTTTTATCAGATTGACACAACAAATATTCTGTTTATCTGCGGCGGTGCGTTTTCAGGACTTGATAAAATAATTGAAAAGCGTATTGGTAAGCAGGGCGTAGGCTTTGGCGCAGAGGTTAAAAGTAAGGAGAAGCGTGATGTAGGGGAGAGCTTTAAGAATGTTGAGCCTCAGGATTTATTAAAATTTGGTATCATTCCCGAGCTTGTGGGCAGAGTTCCCGTTATTGTAACGCTCGACTCCCTTGATGAGGAAGCGCTCAAGCAGATTTTGACAGAGCCTAAAAATGCACTTGTAAAACAGTATCAGAAGCTTTTTGAAATGGATGGGGTAGAGCTTGAAATAACAGACGATGCCCTTACAAGCATTGCGAAAAAAGCTATCGAGCGTGACACGGGTGCGAGAGGACTTCGTGCAATAGTTGAAAAAACCTTGTCCGAGGCTATGTATGAAATCCCCTCTGACAAGAGTGTGAAGAAGGCAATCTTTACGAAGGAAAGCTTTGACGGGGAGAATGCTCCACAGCTTATCCGCAGGGAAAAAGAGAGTATAGATATTGATATAGCGTAAAATACAGGGGCGGAAATTCAATCCGCCCCTGTATTTTTAATGTAATAAAATATGTTTTTTTGTCGAATGAATTAAAAATGGTTGAAATCTTCTCCGTTTAATGTTATAATGACTTTGCCAAACAAAATCTGAATATTAGTATGCGAACAAAAAAACAGCCTGTATTTTTACTTTGGTAAAAATACATAGACTCTTTCATAAAGGAGCTGTTTTCTGTTCGTATTTATGATTTTGTTTGGCGACAAAAAAAGAGCTATGTATTTTTCGGCGCATAGTCTCTTAATGAGCTATGCGTCTTTTTAATTCATAGCCCCACAAAAACGGAGAGTGCAAATATGAGAGTAGGAATAAGAAGAAATATTGACAATCTGGGAAGGATTACAATTCCCGTAAGTTTCAGGAGGTCATATGGTTTGGAGAAAGGGCAGGAGGTTGCCATAGTCGATACCGACGAGGGAGTATTGATTTTTAATCCAAATAAAAAGAAAGAAAAAGATAATTGTAAGTAATTTGTAATTAGAACAAAGTTGACTTCGTCAACTATATGTTCGCTACGCTCACCTTTTTTTAAGGTAAACTTTGTTGAAATACGCAAAATTGCGCACGCTGCGCGCAATTTCCTATATTATAAAAATGCACCGTAGCTTTTGCTACGGTGCATTTCAAGCTTTTTAAGCATTTCAATCGCCAACGGCGAATTTCAATTGCCGAAGGCAAATTTCATTGCAAATAATTTGACCGCAAATTATTTGCTAGCTTCTTCAACTGCAACTGCGCAAGCTACACTCATACCAACCATGGGGTTGTTACCTGCGCCGATAAGTCCCATCATTTCAACGTGTGCGGGAACTGATGAAGAACCTGCAAACTGAGCGTCAGAATGCATTCTTCCCATTGTATCTGTCATACCGTAGGAAGCAGGACCTGCTGCCATATTGTCGGGATGAAGTGTTCTGCCCGTACCGCCGCCTGATGCAACGGAGAAGTATTTCTTACCAAGCTCGTTACATTCCTTTTTATATGTACCTGCAACGGGATGCTGGAAACGTGTGGGGTTAGTTGAGTTACCTGTGATGGAAACGTCAACCTTCTCCTGATGCATGATAGCAACACCCTCACGAACATCGTCTGCACCGTAGCAACGAACCTTAGCTCTCGGGCCGTTTGAATAAGGTGTTTCGCTGATGATTTCAAGCTTACCTGTCATATAGTCAAACTTTGTTTCAACAAATGTGAAACCGTTAATTCTTGAAATAATCTGTGCAGCATCCTTACCAAGACCATTAAGGATAACCTGGAGAGGCTCTTTTCTTACCTTGTTTGCGCTGTTTGCGATACCGATAGCACCTTCAGCAGCAGCAAAAGACTCGTGACCTGCGAGGAATGCAAAGCACTTTGTTTCCTCACGAAGGAGCATTGCAGCAAGGTTACCGTGACCAAGACCAACCTTACGGTCGTCAGCAACAGAGCCGGGGATACAGAAAGACTGAAGACCCTCACCAATTGCCTCTGCAGCGTCAGCCGCCTTTGTGCAACCCTTCTTAATAGCGATTGCAGTACCTGTGATATATGCCCAGCAAGCGTTTTCAAAGCAGATGGGCTGAATACCCTTAA
>JAFSBF010000206.1 GCA_017441965.1 Clostridia bacterium
AGCAGGTAGCCTCAATGGCACCGCCTTCCCTGATTAAACTGTTGAAAAGCTGAAGCCTTCGAAAAATAACGTATGTCCATAGTGACATTCCAACGTGATTTTTAAAAAGATGTGAAAGGTAGGATTTGTCGATGTTAAAGTGCTCTGCAACAGTGGAGATATTTAAATCCTCTTTAAAATGAAGATTAAGATAATTCAGAACATCACTTATCAGAGGATTAAGCAAATTCTGCACAGGCGCAGACGGAGCCGTTTTTGCCATAGTTTCATTTATTTTTGATAAAATCTCTATAATCTTGCAAAAGGCAAGAAGAGGAGCTTCCACATTGGAAGATTTGGAGTGTTCGAGAATATCATCAAGGTATGTATCTATTCCCAGTGATGTGACAGTTTCTGCGCTGATGCGGTTTTTGATGCCTTTCTCGCGATTATAAAATGGTGCAAACAGAGTTTCTGCAGCGTACGGGTAGGAGGCAAGGAGTGCCTCCGTAATACTGAGCGTAATACGCTCGTGATAGGTCTTGTCATCGACTTTAAACTGAAAAAGCTCCGATGGATTGAGCAGAATGATATCTCCCTCGTTTATATCGTAGTGTCTGCCCTCGATTTTTATACTGCCTATACCGTGCTTAAAATAGAGCAGCATAAAATTGGGGCTGTAATGAAGATATGGCAAGGGGGAATCTCCTGCGTGCGCACCTTTTACATGCAGAAGCCTGTAACCGGGATTGTCGTTATAACGCGCTTTGTCAAACTGTGATTTCATAATCCACCTCAAATAAGAGCAATAAATATTCCTGAAAGAACAATCAGCGTGCACATCATTTTGTAGAGAATGTGTTTTTCCTTGAAAACGAGCCAGCCTGTCAGCACTGTTACAATAACGGAGGATTGCTTTATAACAGTCATAACGGTGACCTCGCTGAGGGGGCTTGCGTTCGCCTCAAACAAAAGCCTGTCCCCGATTATCAGGGATATGCTCATAAGCGGTACCCAGTAATTGGTTTTAAGGGTTTTAATTGAAATTTTTTCTCTTTTAACAAGCAGGATAGCACCGTATATAACCGTGGTAAAAAGCATAAACCAGAACTGAAGCTGTGATGAAAGCATATATTTCATAAGTACCTTATCCATTGTTCCCGATACGGCATTTAAAAAGCAGTTTAAAAGCACTGCAATAAGTACGGGGAGAGTTATCTCCTTTGTACCCGAGGAGGTCTTTTTCAAATTTGCAAGCATAAGTCCCGCAATAACTAAAATTACACCAATTGCCTTTTGAACAGTAAAGCTTTCCCCAAGGACAATTACACCTAAAAGCGTGGAGAAAACCATCCTTGAAAGGTCTGTTATTCCGTAAAGACTCACCGACATCTTATCAATTGCGATAAAGGCAAAAATCCATGCCGTACATACAACGGCAGATTTTAAAAATACATAAAAAATGTAAATCGGTGCGAGAGAAAACGCATCCTTTGAAAAAGGAATAGTCAGAATAAAGCCGATAAGGGTATAAAAAAACAAAATCTCGCTTGAACTGCTCTTTTTAAGGGCAGCTTTTTTCATCCCTTCGCGTGAGCCTTTTAAAAAGCTGTATATAAATATAAAAATAATCCATAAATTTTCCACTGTTGACACCTCTTAAACATTGTACAATCATTTGTGTGAAAAATCAAGAAAGTAATTTGATTTTTATCTTGAAAACGTATGGGGGGAATGCTATAATGATTTCATCGAAGATGAAATCATAGCTAAATTCGCGTTCCGCGAGCTAAATTGAGCAAGCTCAGCTAAATTGCCTACGGCAGCTAAATGTGTTTCGCACGCTAAAAGCGAATTTAATTTAGCTACTCCAAAGGAGTAATTTAGCTATGGAGCAAAGCGGAATAATTTAGCTTTGAACGAAGTTCAAAATTTAGCTAAATAACGGCATCTAAATCGTTCACTGATTCTATAATTGACACATAAGGAGAGATTAATGTGAGAATTGAACCTTTTTCCAAAATTATAGGCGGAAGACAGGACGGAGCTTTTTATAACGGATACTTTTTCAGCCTTAATAATCAGGGGTTATGTACTGTTTATAAAATGGAAACGCTTGAAAATCAAAAGGAGGGGGCAGAGATTTTTGATGAGTTTGTTATGGACAAAAATGATATATTAAGCCCCCACAGTAACGCAGTTATGTTTGGTAATGAGTTTTATGAAAAAGAGGATGAATTCCCATTACTTTACACAAACATATATAATAACTATGCATCCGCGGATAATCCGTTAAAGGGCGTATGTCTTGCTTATCGGGTGCAGAAGACGGATGCAGGCTTTAAGACAACACTTGTTCAGATGATTGAGATTGATTTTGTTGAAGATGAAAAGCTCTGGAAGTCCGAGGGGCAGGAAGATGCCAGACCGTACGGGAATTTTACCATTGATGCGGAAAACGGAATTTACTATGCCTTTACCATGCGGGATAAGGAAGAAGCTACAAGGTTTTTCTCATTTGATTTACCAAAGGCTGACCGGGGTGAAATATGCGAAAAATATAATGTTAAAAAAGTTGTGTTATATGCAAATGATATAAGGGAATACTTTGATTGCGGCTATCAGCATTTTATTCAGGGAGCTTGTTGCCATAAAGGGAAAATCTATTCTCTGGAAGGATTTACAAACAGCGTTGATAATCCTGCAGCTATCCGTATTATAGATACAAAGCTAAAAAAAGAAGTGTGTTTTAAAAAGTTCAAGGATTTCGGGACAGATGTAGAGCCTGAAATGATAGACTTTGAAAATGACACTTGCTACTATACTGACCACCACGGAAATATGTACAAATTGTTTTTTTAATATACAACATTTACGGAGGGGAAGCATATGACAAAAATGAGACGGACGGTTTTTATCCTGATAGCGGGAGTCATGGCACTTTCAGGCTGCGGTGCAAAGGATACAGTAAAAAATGAAACACAGACAAAACCCAAGCAGGAGGCTGTAGTTGACCCGGAAAAGCTTGAAATAGAAGAATTTATGGACAAGTATGTTGATACAGAGGAAAGACCCATTGCTATAATGGTGGATAATGATGACAAAAATGCACGTCCGCACGCAGGACTTGAGGATGCATACTTAATATATGAAATGATTATCGAGGGCGGCTCTACAAGGTTTATGGCGCTCTATCGTAATACTGATACGGAAAAAATCGGGCCGATACGTTCTTCAAGGCATTATTATCTTGATTACGTGATGGAAAATGATGCAATATACACACATTTCGGATGGAGCCCGCGGGCAATGCAGGACATTTCAAAATTCGGTATAAACAAAATAAACGGAGTTCTCGGCGGAGATGAGAATATTTTCTGGAGAGAAAAGAAGTATAAGGGCGATTGGCACAGTGCATATACAAGCATTAAGAATATAAAGGATATGGCACAAAAGAAGAGCTATAGAGCCAAGACCGAGCATAAAAATGGGCTGGAATATTCAGATAGCTATATAGAATTACCGCCTGAAAATATTGCAAAGAAAGTAGACCTCAGATATTCTTATAAGTATACTACGGCGTACAGTTATAATGAGGAAACCCGCCTTTATGAAAAATCAATAGACGGTGAGCCGCACGCTATGCAAAGCGGAGAGGTACTTTCATTAAAGAATATAATCGTTATGTTTATCGGTGACAGTGCGCTTGGTGACGGCTCTGACAGACGTAATATCAATACAACGGGCAGCGGAAAGGGATATTATATTACAAACGGAGCGTATGAAGAAATAATATGGGAAAAACCGTCGCGCAGTGAAAACACTGTATATAAAAAGGCAGATGGAACACCGCTTTTAATAAACCCAGGGAAGACAATAGTAAATATTATAAGTCCATCAGCTAATACAAATATTGAGTAATTAAAAGCTTCGCAGAAGAACGCATCTTCTGCGAAGCTTTTTTCACTGTATAGGAATTTGCGTAATTTTATCGCGAGCAACATTTGCCGTAATTGAATATAGTTGGGACACGAAATGGGTGAAGCGGCACGCTTCTTTTTTAGAAAAGCGGCAGAGTAAGATATGCGTGCAGGCTCAGCCTGCTTGCCGTAAAAATTTCGCCAAAAAAGTATAAAAAAGTAAAAAATTTCTAATAATTATTTTTTTCACAAAAAAATACTGTTATTTTATGAGGATATTTACTTTTTTTTTCGGTTTTCGTATAATCTAATAAATGGAGGGATTTAAATGGATGCTATAGATTACAAAATATTAACCTGCTTAAAGGAAAACGCACGTGAGAACGCTACAAACATAGGTGCAAAGATAAATTTGTCTACTTCTGCCGTGATTGAAAGAATTAAAAAGCTTGAAAGCTCGGGAATGATACAGCAGTATACAACCATAATTAATCAGAGCGCTTTGGGAAGAGAGCTTTTTGCGTTTATATATGTCAGTTTAGAGCATCCCAAGCACTATGAAAATTTTGTTGAAAAAATAAAGGAAAACAGTTCTGTTGCAGAGTGTTACTATATTGCAGGTGACTTTGATTTTATTTTAAAGGTTGTTACAAAGACGGGAAAAACCCTTGAAGAAATTTTAAACTATATAAAAGGTATAAGCGGTGTATCACTGACACGTACATCTGTTGTGCTTTCAACAAATAAGTGCGAGGTATGTTTGCTTCCTGAAAATAAATAAGGAGTTAAAATTTATGGAGTTAATCAGCGAAATAAACGGCAAGCTTAATGACATCGTATGGGGCCCCGTTATGCTTGCCCTTTTGATATGGATGGGTCTGTTTTTATCGTCGGAGACAAAGTTTTTGCAGTTTCGAAAATTCGGCTATATGCTTAAAAACACCATCTTAGGTGTTTTTTCAAGTAATCAGCACGAAAAGGATGCGTCGGGAGTAAGTCCTTTTCAGGCTGTTGCTACAGCAATGGCGGGAACTATCGGCACAGGCAGTATCGCAGGTATTGCAACTGCCATTGTATCGGGCGGCCCCGGTGCAATCTTCTGGATGTGGGTAAGTGCCCTTCTGGGAATGGTTACAAAATACGCTGAAATAGTTTTGTCGCTTCATTTCCGTGAAAAGAATTCAAAGGGCGAATGGATTGGCGGACCAATGTATTACATACGAAACGGACTTAAAATAAAGTGGCTTGCCGCATTGTTTGCAATCTTTGCAATGTTTGCATGTATGGGTACGGGAAATGCTACACAGTCCAATTCTATAGCAATTGCTCTTGAAAGCACCTTTGATATAGCTCCGTGGATAACGGGCGTAATACTGACTGCAATTGCGGCAGGTGTAATTTTAGGCGGTATGCGCCGCATCGCATCTGTTAATGAAAAGCTTGTCCCTCTTATGGCTGTGTTTTACGTTGTGTGTTCTGTTGTTGCACTGATTTTAAACATAGACAAAGTACCTGCGGCATTTAGTCTGATTTTAAAGGAAGCGTTTAATCTGAGGGCTGCAGGCGGCGGTGTAGCAGGCTACGGTATAATGACTGCTATGCATTACGGATTTTCAAGAGGTGTTTTTTCCAACGAGGCAGGTCTTGGAAGTGCGCCGATTGCACACGCAGCATCAAGTACCAAAGATCCTGTAAAGCAGGGACTTTGGGGAATGTTTGAGGTGTTCTTTACAACTATAGTTATCTGTACCCTTTCAGGTATTATAGTGCTCTCATCAGGACTTTGGAATACGGGAGAGTATCAGGGCTCAGCTCTTAGTATTGCTGCATTTAACTCGGCTATTCCGACACTGGGTGGCATCGGGGTTACACTCGCAACCATATTCTTTGCACTTTCCACAATACTCGGGTGGGCGTATTACGGTGAAGTGTGTATACAGTACCTTGTAAAAAAGTCGGAGAAAGCCATATTTATTTACAGATGTTTCTATGTGGCAGTTGTGTTCATAGGCGCAGTAGGCAATCTTGACCTCATATGGAGCATTTCAGAAACTATGAACGGTCTTATGATTATTCCCAATATGATCGGTGTAATAGGCTTATACAGAGTTGTAACAAGGCTTACTAAAGAACATTTTGAAAAATAAGCGTGTTTTTATGGCAACTTTTATTTATTAAGAGTTGCCATTTTTATTTTTAATTGTTATAATTGATATACACAGAATTTATAAGACGGAGGAAGTTATGGAGTTTTTTGCAAAGGAATTTTCACAGCTTACCACGTGTGAGCTTTATGAAATTTTAAAGTCAAGGGCGCAGATTTTTCTGCTTGAGCAGAATATAGTCTGTCAGGACCTTGATGATGTGGATTATGAAAGTCTGCACTGCTTTTTCTCTGACGGAAAAAGGGTAATCGCCTATTTAAGGGCATATATGTCAGACAAAGAAAAAAAGACAGTGACAGTGGGAAGGGTGCTTTCCCTTGAGCATAAAAAAGGGATGGGAAGTACTCTTATGAAAAAAAGCATTGATGAAATAAAAAAACATTTTGACTGCGAAAAAATAAGCGTTCACGCACAGAAGCAGGCGATGGGTTTTTATGAGAAAATGGGATTTTGCGCTGTTTCCGATGAGTTTCTGGAAGAGGGAATAGTGCACGTTATGATGGAAAGGATTTGAGATTATGGCTTTTTGTCAATTAAACTTATTCAGTGAGGCACTGCGTGTGCAGACAACGGTGAATGTTATCGTTCCTCAGCAAAGCACAAGCGGTGAAATAGGTGTGGAAAATAACGCAAAAAAGGAAAAATATAAGTGCCTTTATCTTCTTCACGGATTAAGCGATGACCACACTATATGGATGAGGAGAACATCTATTGAGCGTTATGCGCAGAAATACGGCATTTGTGTTGTTATGCCCTTTGGCGGGAGAAGCTTTTACACGGATATGAAGCACGGTGGAAAGTATTATACATATATTGCCAAGGAGCTTCCCCGTCTGATGCAGGAATTTTTCAATATATCCCCAAAAAGAGAGGATAATTTTATTGCAGGTCTTTCAATGGGCGGCTACGGTGCAATAAAGGTTGCATTAAAGGAGTGTGACAGCTTTTGCGCCGCAGCGGGAATTTCCTCGGTAGCAGATATTAAAGAGGCAACACAGCTTTTCCCCGATGCATTAAGACTTGCTTTTGGTGATGAGCTTTTGGTGCCTGAAAGTGAAGATTTATTTGTGCTTGCACAGGAGCAGAATGAAAATCCAATGAAACCCCGTATATATATGGGTGTGGGAACAGAGGACTCTTTGTATGAAGGGAACCGTAAGCTGAAAGAAAAATTTGAAAGCCTTGATTACGATTATACATACAAAGAGTCAGAAGGAACACATTCCTGGGAGTTCTGGGACGAATATATACAGTATGTATTAAAATGGATGTTTGAATAATAACTATAATGCCCCCTGTTACATAGAATAATAGGGGGTGTTATATGTGAGAGAAATACCGTACAACAGAGATGCCGCAGTAGCCTACGCTAAAAGATGGGCACTTGGCAGAAATCCGCTCTACTATGATTTTCAAAACATAGGCGGTGATTGCACCAATTTTGCCTCTCAATGTATATATGCAGGCGCAGGGGTAATGAATTTTACACCCGTTTTCGGGTGGTATTATCTGTCACCTTCTGACAGAACACCGTCGTGGACGGGGGTAGAGTTTCTCTATGATTTTCTTGTAAACAATCAGTCTGTAGGACCTTTCGGCAGGGAAGTAAGCAGACAGGAGGTTTTGCCGGGCGATATTGTGCAGCTTGGCAGCCGTGACGGTGATTTTTACCATTCACCCGTTATTATTTCTGTAAGACCGAGGATTTTAGTTGCGGCACACAGCCGTGATGTTCTTAATAAGCCGTTATCCTCGTACAATTATCAGAGGGCGCGTTTTATCCATATCGAAGGTGTAGTCATCTGAAAGTCGAACTGCATATGCCTTATATTTGAAAAATTTTTATTCTTTCAACTTGTCGTTCTTGAAAGGCGTCAGCCTATCTTCGTCCTCCGCATTGAAATTATATAAAATTTTTCTAAATATAAGGTCGGAGAGTTTAAAAAGAGGAAATTTTGATATAAGACA
>JAFSBF010000207.1 GCA_017441965.1 Clostridia bacterium
AGGGTTCGAGTCCCTGATGGCGCACCAACAAAAAGCACTTCGTCAAGAAGTGCTTTTTTCGTTGGTGTGCCATCCTAAAGGCGGCTGAAAACCGCATTATAATACGGTTTTCAGCTCGCAGGGACTTTGGGCGGAAAAACAATTCACAGGATTGTTTTTCCGCGCCCAAACTGATGGCGCACAGTTCTTCACTTTATTAAAAACAGGTCGAAAAATGCAAAAAAAGTTTGTCAAATATTTGTCAGGAAACTTTATGTAACCTCATTCCACTATATCATATATCAGCGGTTTTATCTGTGGCTGAGCTTCTTCTATTGTAACGGCACTTTCAAAATCTATGATTGCGCTATCAAGTGATTTTTCATCGTTTGTATGCAGCACGGCAATGACGTCACCTTTTTTCACACTGTCGCCCGTCTTTTTGATGAGGATTATTCCTGCACTATGGTCAATAACGTCATCCTTTTTCTTTCGTCCTCCGCCTAAATCCACACATATACTACCCACTTTTTCAGCGTCCATATGTGTGATATATCCGTCTTTTGACGCAAAAACGTTCTTCTGCAGTGCTGCCTTTTTGAATAAGTCAGTATTTTCCGCAACTGACGCATCACCGCCCTGCGCTTCAATCCACTCGCAAAACTTTAAAAATGCCTTACCGCTATTGATTGCATCATTTGCCTTTTTTAACGCTTCCTCATAAGGAATATTTTGCACCATTGACACCATTTGTGCGGCAAGCGCGCACGATACTGTGCGCAGATTTTTATCACCGTCGCCCTTTAAAATATCAATTGCCTCAATAACCTCAAGGGAATTACCCACTGCATTGCCAAGAGGAATGTCCATATTTGTAATAAGAGCACGAATCTTTCTTCCGCAGCTTTTTCCTATATTCACCATACACTTTGAGAGCGTGCGTGCACTTTCTTCATTCTTCATAAAAGCACCGCTGCCGACCTTGACATCAAGCACGATGTTTTTTGCACCTGCAGCTATTTTTTTACTCATAATACTTGACGCAATAAGACCGATACTGTCAACTGTCGCCGTTACATCACGCAGGGCATAAAGCTTTTTATCTGCAGGGGCAAGGTTTGCACTCTGCCCGCATATGGCAATGCCGACCTTCTCGGTCTGCGTTATAAAGTCCTCTTTTGTAAGGGTGGTTTTGTACCCCGGGATTGATTCCAGCTTATCTACCGTTCCGCCCGTATGACCAAGGCCCCTGCCCGACATCTTGGCAACCTTGCAGCCAAGTGATGCGGCAATCGGCACTGTGATAAGGGAAGTCTTATCCCCTACTCCGCCCGTGCTGTGCTTGTCTGCTGTTTCATTTCCAAAGCAGGATAAATCAATTTGGTCACCAGAATACGCCATTGCCTCAGTAAGGGAATTTATTTCGTCCTCACTCAGTCCGTTAAAAAATACTGACATCAGAAATGCCGACATCTGATAATCGGGGATTTTACCTGCGGTATAATCTTTTATCATTGCGAGAATTTCATTATTCGAAAGCTCGCCCCCGTCTCTCTTTTTACGGATAATATTATACATTGCGTTACCTCAATTCAAACTGTAATGGTAATATTTTAGAAAATTTATATTCCTTTATCTTTTTTCCGTTATACAGATATATTTTAAAATCTTCCCCGCAAAACTCCGAAAGTGCCTGACGGCACACACCGCACGGCAGACAAAAATCAGCTATTTCACCGTTTTTTCCGCCCACAATTGCAATTGCACAAAATTCCCTTTCGCCATCTGCAATTGCACTAAAAAGTGCCGTACGCTCCGCACAGTTTGTAACACCGTATGAGCTGTTTTCAACATTGCATCCTGTGTATACCTTTCCGTTTTTTGAAAGGAGTGCCGCCCCCACCGTAAATTTTGAATACGGCGCATATGCATTTTTCATAGCATCAGTTGCTTTTTGCACAAGCTCATTCTTTGTCATATAATCGCCTCCAGAAAGCTTTTTCCCGTTAGTGAATATTCTACATCAAGATACTGTGCCACCGATGCGGCAATATCTGAAAAGCCGTCCCTCGTTCCTAAATTTGTACCCTTAATATTCTTTGAATAAATAACCATCGGTATATATTCACGTGTGTGGTCTGTGCCTGAAAAGTCAGGGTCGCATCCGTGGTCTGCCGTAATTATGAGTAAATCTTCATCACGCATTTTTTGTGTGAATTCAGGAATAAAGCTATCAAAACGGCTAAGTGCGGCTGCGTATCCGTCCGTATCGTTTCTGTGTCCGTAAACCATATCGAAATCAACTAAATTAGCAAAGCACAGCCCTTCAAAATCCATTTGCATAATTTCAAGGATTTTTTCGCATCCGTCATCATTGTTTTTCGTGGGATGGCTTTCGCTGATGCCCCTTGCCGCAAAAATATCGCTTATCTTTCCAATGGAAACCACGCTTTTTCCGCTTTTTATAATAAGGTCAAGAAGAGTATCCTTTGGTGGCTCAAGGGAAAAATCATGTCTTCCGTCAGTGCGGTAAAAATCGGGCAATTTCCCATTGAACGGACGTGCAATTACCCTGCCCACTGCGTTTTCACCCGTCAATATTTCACGTGCAATACGGCAACAGGAATAAAGCTCCTCCCTGCTTACAACATCCTCATGCGCCGCTATCTGAAATACACTGTCTGCCGAGGTGTATACGATAAGACTACCTGTTTCCATATGCTCCTTTGCATAATCCTTTATAACCTGCGTTCCCGAATAGGGTTTATTACAAAGAACGTTTCTTCCCGTGCGGCGTGAAAATTCATCAATAATTTCTTCTGGAAATCCATTCGGGAAAGTCGGGAACGGTTTATCAAGAACTACACCTGCAATTTCCCAATGACCCGTTGTGGTATCCTTTCCTGCCGATTTTTCACAGAGCCTTGCAACAGCGGTGCTTATTAAAGGCTTTTTTTCAAGAAAGCTTAATCCCTCTATATTTCCAATCCCCATTTTAATAAGGTTTGGTATACTAAATTTTTCAGATTTACTTATGCTTTTTAAGGTGTGTGCCCCCTCATCCCCGTAAAGATGTGCATCGGGGAGTGCGCCTGCACCCACACTGTCAAGCACAATTAAAAACACTCTTTTCATAATAAAACCATCCTTTATTTTAGTATATAGTATTTGATGTGGTAAAATCAACCCCTTTAGAAAAAGTTTAGAGCATATTTATATTGAATTATATTTCAATATATGGTAAAATATATAATGTAATTTTATTTGTACGGAGATAGATTTTATGACTTACGAGGAGTTTCGTTCTTCAATTAAAGACGGTAAGATTTCTCCGCTTTATATTTTTGAGGGGCAGGAGGATTTTTTGATTGAATTCTGCCTTGGGGAGCTTAAAAAGGCGCTTATCGAGCCGTGGTCGGAAATGATGAATTTTAAAAGTTATGCAGAACTTCCGCCATTTTCCGAGGCACAGGATTTTATGGAAACTCTCCCCGTAATGAGTGAGAAGAAATTACTCATTTTTCGAAAATGCGGCCTTTTTTCGGGGAATATTAAAAACAAAGCACAGTGGGAGGAGCTTTTTTCGTCTGTGCCTGAGTTTTGCTGTGTTGTAATATGGGAAACCTCCCCCGATAAAGGAAAGAAAGCATCTTCAGTACAGAAAAGCGCACAAAAGGGCGGTGCAGTTACAGTTGAATTCCCCTTAAGGACAGAAACCAATCTTAAATCGTGGGTTATAAAAATTGCGGCGGCAAGCGGTAAGACGATTGACCAGAAAAATGCACTTTATCTTATAAACTCGCTTGAAAGGCGTATGCGCCCGATTAAAACGGAGCTTGAAAAAATCATATCATTTTCAAAATCTCCGCAGATAACGAGGGAGGATATTGACAGTGTAATCGTAAAGCCTGCAATGGAAAACGTGTTCGGGCTTATAGACGCAATTTTCGAAGGAAGGCGTGAAATCTGTTATAACCTGCTTTACGCACTGCGTTCCTTAAAGCAGGAGCCGGTGAGCGTGCTTTCGCTTCTTTCGGGACAGCTTATCACGATTTACAAGGCAAAGCTTTTATTATTAGAAGGAAAAAGTCACTCACAGACGGTATCAATTCTCGGGGGCGGCTACGGTGCTGAAAAAAGCACACGCAAGGCTGAGAAAATTAAGGTTGAGAATATACAGACGCTCATTTCCCTCTGCTGGGAATGTGACAAAAATATCAAGCAGGGCAAAATTGGCGGCTGGGCGGCACTTGAAACAATTATTGCCGAATACAATTTCTATTGAGAAAGGATGAACAAAGTCATCCTTTCGTGGCGAAAAGTTTCTAAAGAAAATATTTCGCCACGAGGTAAGGGCTTTCGCTCGCGCACTGCTCACCGCAGTAGCCCTTGCAAGGTGTTAAAATTGAGGTACACGCCCTCAATTTTAACGAATTTTGTTATAAGAAAGGATTTTTGTTATGAAATACGAGCTTAAAAACGGCTGGACAACAGATATTGACAAGGAAATAGTATGTAAGTTTTCTGAGGGGTATAAAAGCTTTCTCGATATTGCAAAAACAGAGAGGGAGGCAGTAAGCGAGATTGTACGCCTTGCCGAAAGCTGCGGTTTTAAACCCCTATCAGATTACACTACCCTTAAAGAGGGTGACAAGGTTTACGCAATCAACAAGCTTAAGGGAATTATCCTCGCCGTAATCGGTGAAAAAGAGGCATCAGAGGGCGTTAATATAGTTGGCGCACACATTGATGCACCAAGACTTGATTTAAAGCCCAATCCCCTTTATGAGGACGGGGAGCTTGCCTATTTTAAAACACATTACTACGGTGGCATTAAAAAATATCAGTGGACGGCACTTCCTCTTGCACTGCACGGTGTTGTTATAAAAACAAACGGAGAAACAGTTAATGTAAAAATCGGTGATGAAGGCGACGATATTACCTTTGTTATTACAGATTTACTTCCCCATCTTGCACGTGAGCAAATGAAAAAGCCTGCCACAGAAATAATTGAGGGCGAAAGCCTTAATCTTCTTATCGGTTCAATTCCGGCAGATGAGGAAGAAAAGGATGCGGTAAAGACAAACATCCTTTCCATTCTTAATGAGAAATACGGCATCTGTGAGGAGGATTTCCTCAGTGCAGAGCTTGAGATAGTACCCTCGGCAAATGCAAAGGATGTTGGCTTTGACCGTGGTCTTATCGGTGCATACGGTCACGACGACAGAGTTTGTGCATACCCTGCCCTTATGGCAATTCTTACGACAGATGCGTGCGAAAAAACTGCCGTATGTCTTCTTACCGACAAGGAAGAGGTTGGCAGTATGGGCAATACCGGTGCAAGGAGTGATTTCCTCAAGCTTATCCTGATGGAAATTATGGATAAAACGGGTGAAGGTGCGACAGAGCTTAATCTTCTGCGTGCACTTGATAAAAGCTACTGCCTGAGCGCCGATGTAAGTGCGGCGTTTGACCCCAACTTCCCTGCCCCCTACGAAAAGCGTAATGCAGGAAAGACGAACTACGGTATTACAGTGGCAAAATATACGGGGGCCGGCGGAAAAAGCGGTTCAAGTGACGCTTCGGCAGAGCTTATGGCAAAAATCCGCACCCTTTTCAATAACAATAACATTTTATGGCACGTTGCAGAGCTTGGCAAGGTTGATGCAGGCGGCGGCGGTACTATTGCACAGTATGTTGCAAACTTAGGCGTTGAAACGGTTGACTGCGGTGTATCAGTGCTCAGTATGCATGCGCCATATGAAGTGGTATCAAAGCTTGACGTATATATGACGTACAAGGCGTTTCATTCCTTCTTTGGTGAAAACATATAATTTTCGGCAGGAGTAAACCCCTGCCCTACATAGTCTTTAAATTTTAAAAGGATTGATTTTATGCGAATAGATAAATTTTTGAAGGTTTCCAGAATAATCAAACGCCGTACCGTTGCCAATGAAGCATGCGATGCAGGACGTGTCAGCATTAACGGCAAGGTAGCAAAGGCGTCTGCTGAAATAAAGTGCGGTGATATTGTGGAAATCCGTTTTGGTGAAAGGCTGATAAAGGTCAGAATTGAGGATATAAAGGAGCATACCCTCAAAAACGATGCCGCATCACTATACACAGTTCTTGAAAACAATTAAAAGGATGACAAAGTCATCCTTTCGCGACGAAAAGTTTCTAAAGAAAATCTTTCGTCGCGAGGTAAGGGCTTTCGCTCGCGCACTGCTCACCGCAGTAGCCCTTGTAAGGAGTCAAAACCGAGGTACACGCCCCCGGTTTTGACGAATTATACGTTAAGAGGGGATCCCCTTAACAATCCCCCTTTAACATTATTGGAAGTGATTTTTTATGAAAACTCTTATTGACCTTTTCTGCACCTTTTTCAGAATGGGCGCATTTACCTTTGGCGGCGGATATGCGATGCTGTCGCTCATACAACGCGAGGTTGTCGACAATAAAAAATGGGCAA
>JAFSBF010000208.1 GCA_017441965.1 Clostridia bacterium
GTGATATACGTCACTTAAGGAAAGCGTTTTATCACTGCTTTTATAATCTACAATCCTCACAAATTTTCCGCTTTCTCCGTCGGGCATTGTAAGTGTAAATTCATCGGCACGGTCAATTCTGCCCCGAAGAGTAACGGTTTTTCCGTCATCAAGCTTTATCTTCGTAGGTTTAAAGCATCCGTCCTCGTCAAAGCTTATTTCGTAGCCTAAGGGTACAAAATCACTTTTTACAATATGACGGCGCAGGACATAGACAGACTGCACTGCCACACGGCAAAGTCTGTCAAAGAGTGCTTTTATTCGTGGGATTTCAAGCATTTCCCCGTTAACGCTGCATAAAACTTCTTCAAGTATTACGGGTGTATTTATACGTATGAAATCATTATCTATACTGTGCCATGTGAGGGGATTTCCATATTCATCCGTACTCTCTGAAACAAATCGGGAAAATCTGTCCAGAAAATCGTGCAGGAAAGAGCCGCTGTCCGAAACGCTGACCTCAAATGTTCTTTTAGGCTCAAGCTTTAATAAATATTTTGCAAAATAGGAGAACGGGCATTTATTATAGCTTTCAAGTCGGGTGACACTTGTTTTCATATTATCACCGAGAACCTTGCTTATAAGCTCTTCGTCAATGGGTGAAGATGCATTTTCAAAGCGTGTCATCAAAAGCGCATCGTTAAGAAGCGGTGCGTATACTTCGTCATTACAAAAATAATATGCCGCTGCACTCATAGCAGGGGAAAGAGGCTTTTTGCCAAGTGCATATTCACGTATTTTACCACACAGCATATCAAAGACCGCTTTTTTCGCAGTTATCATCCTGTCGTCATCGGGAAGGGAGATAAGGTCGTCTGCATATGGAATGTCGGGGAAAAGGGTACGTATGCGTCCCACAATTTCTGACGGTAAAAGTGCATTTGAACTGCTGTCCTGAGCAGCGTAGCTCAGATACAGATACTCACCTGCGCACGTAATGGCATCATAGATAAGAAGCTGCTCGCTCTGCGCCAACGTGGCAAGTGACGGGGGCATATGAATACCCATTTTTTCAAGCTCTGCCTTATCCTCGTCGGTAAAGAGACCGCCCTCACTTGGCGAAGAGGGAAATACACCGCTGTTTGCACCGACAAGAAATACTGCGCGTGCGCCGTGCCCCTTTATTCTGTCAATAGAACCGAGAGTAACACAGTCTGAAGAAACGGGGATTGTGCCTATTTCAACTGTCTTAAGACCTGCCATTACAGTTGTGTGAAACTGATTGAGTGTAAGCTCCTTTTCACCCATAACCTCGCATATATCGGTGAAAATATCGACTAAGATATTATAAACCTGCTTTGTCTGCAGTGCATAAAGATTTTCCCCGTCTTCCTCAAGAGAGGTTGCGTAATTTTCAATTTTCTCCCTAAGAGAAATCTTTTCAAAGAAATCAAAAAGGTGACGGCAGGTGTCTTCTACACGAGCCTTTTTTTCTATCGCACAAAAAAGACCAAAAAGCGGTGTGTAAACTCTTTCCCTGAGGGCGTTGATTTTTTCAAGCTTTTCTTCTGTAACTGCTTTTGTGAGCGCAGAATTTTCAGCATCATATACACCGCTTTTTGCATAAAACGGGTTCTTCCACGAAAAAGGACGGATGCCGAATGCAAGGCAGTAGTTTTCAAGCTCGTCCGCCTCCTCGCGTGAAAGGGGTGAAAACGGGCTTTTAATATAGCTGAAAATATTTTCATATGTAAAACCGCCTGCCGCAAGGTCAAGTATGCTTGTGATGAAAAGTGTCACGCAGTGCGAAGAAAGCGGAGATTTTTTATCAATAAATACGGGAATATCGTAAAATGGGAAGATGCGTTCTACAATTCCTTTATACAAATCGGCATCACGTGCAATAATCGAAATATCACGGTAACGAAGACCTTTATCACGTACAAGGCGCACAATATTTCTCGCCACGTGGTGAATTTCAGAAAATCTGTTTTTTCCGCAGAAAACTGATAAACTGCCGTCGCTTCCTGCAAACTGTGCACTCTCATCATCAAAATAGCATTTTTCAAGGTGCTTAATCATTGGCTTTGCACCGTGCATAGCGCCTTCAATTTCAATCGGTGTAATGATAGCGGTGCCACACTCTTTCGCAAGCCTTAAAAGTGTATTATATGTACGGTTAACCGTATCAAAGGGGAAAGAGCCGTCTGTACATAGTGAAATGCAGACTGTCTGTGCACGGCAGAGCATTGCTTTAATACATTCATATTCACTCGGGTCAAAATCTGAAAACTGGTCAATATATATTTTTTTGCCTGAAAGGTAGTCGCAATCTTCGTCCAAAAGCACGGATGCAAGCACGGATAAGGTGTCGTTTTTATCACTAACACCTGCCTCTTTCAGGCATTCATTATATTCTTCATAAACAGTAAGGGCGTCAGAAAGCTTTTTCTTTAAAAGAAGGTCATCCGTTCTTTCTATTGCACGGGAAAGCATAGGTGCAGTTATGCAGTAGCGTTTAAATGTTGTAATAAGCGATGCGGCGGTATCGGCAAGGTCACTCTTTTTAACAAGTCCGTCAAAAAGTTTGAGCTTTTCCGCCCTGATGGAATTTGCTAAGTAGCTTACAAGCATCTGAAAGGATGCATCGTCAGAAATGAATTTCGGGGCACCGTATTTTGAAAAAACCAAGTCTGCAAGACGCATAAAGCTAAGCACCTGCGGATTTCCGAGACCTACCACGCCAAATGCATCAATAAGCTTTTTTTCGGCAGAAAATGAAAACTGTTCAGGAACAATGTAAACGCAATCGCTATTTTCCTCCATATCACCGAGCATATATGTTGTTTTTCCGCATCCACCGCGGCCTAAAATTATCCTGAGTGACATTTTGCCCCTCCTCTCTAAGTAGTTAATTTAATTATACAATATTTTGCGTGTTTTTGCAACCTATAACTCTTTTGTTTGTTTTTTTACATATTTTGTTTGTTTTTGTAATTGACGAAAATGCACTTATATGGTAGTATTTAAAAGAATAATAAATTCACACAATGTGTCATATATACCGTGTGGGTATATATGGTGAAAAGAGAATTGGGTGTAAATCCCAAACGGAACTGCCGCTGTAAGCGTCTTAGGATATATTTCGTGACGAAAGTCGGTCACTGAGGAATTGGGAAGGCTGAAATATATCTGTCTGAGGGCGTAAGTCAGAAGACCTGCATTGGGGGTGTCGCACTCTGCCACAAATTTTGGCAATAGGGTGCGGTTTGTATTTGCTGTGCGGCAAATATGAAGATTAACACAGGCACACAGCTGTGGCATAGCCGCAGTTTTTTTGTTTTATGCATTTCTGCGGCAGGGAGGTGTAAAACAAAAAAATGCGGCATTAATTTTGAAAGGATGAAAAAAATGTCACAGATGAAAAGACTATTGTCAATTTTGCTTATCCTCATAATGATAAGCTCGGTTTCGGGAATAAATGTAACGGCAACAGAGGAAGGCACAGTTTACGTTACGATTGAAAACACAACATTTCCCGAAGGGGAATGGAGCGGAAAGCTCCTTGATGAATTTGAGGTGGAGCTTAGCAGCAATGATGCAACAATGCTGGGTGTAATTCGGGAGGCATTAGAAAGAAATGATATAACATACAGCGGACTTGATGAAAATTATATCACAGATATAGGAGGTCTGTGTGAATTTGATGCAGGCGGAAACGGCGGCTGGATGGTAATGCTAAATGACTGGTTTATAAATGCCGGAATAAGTGAATTTTATGTTTCTGACGGGGATGTAATCGCCATCAGGTATACAAGCAGCGGCTTTGGCACTGACCTTGGAGGAACGTGGGAAAACAACGAAAAAACGCTTGATGCAGTTTCCTTTTCAGAGGGCGAGCTTAGTGAGGATTTTTCACCCGAAAAATTTGAATACACATTGCTGCTTTCTGAAGAAACAGAGAGTGTTAAGGTAACGCCTACGGCAACAAATAAAAATTTCCAGACAAGAAATTATCTCAATACACAAGTGTCAGAAGGTGAAAACGGAAAGTATATTGAAGGGGAGGAGACTTTTGAAAGCTCAATATCCGGTCTTGCAGTGTGGGAAGAGCTGCCCGAAAATATAAATTATTACAAAAGAACACAAGCCGTTCCCGTAAATGACGGAGACGTAATTTTGGTTGCCTGCGGTCTGCCTTACTGGAACAGTATGAATAATGGGGAATATGGAAGCGGGGCAGAGAATGTAGATGGGTGTGTATACAGATTTACTGTACAAAAACCTAAAGCAGATGAAATAACAGTTGACATAGGCGTTTATGACTATACTGCAGGTACATATAAAGAACAAAACAGTGATAAAACAGTGTGTGCAAGTGAAAATGGTATTATTTTTGAAATAAATGATTTTACCGTAGAGAAAGGCACGACGGCAATGGATGCTTTCAAAAAGGCTTTTGAAAGTGTTAATAAAAGCTATACTCTCAATGAGCAGCATAATTATATCAGTGCGGTAGGTGAGCTTGGTGAATTTGACTGTGGCGGAGAAAGCGGCTGGATGTATAACGTCAATGATGAATTTAAAATGCAGGGCGCAAATGACTATGTTTTAAATGATGGTGATTTTTTAAAACTGCACTATAGCGTAAAAGGTTGGGGAACAGATATAGGCAGCTATTTTGAAGGCACACCTGTGGTGGAAAAATTATCTCTTGCAGATGCAGTGATAACTGTCGGGGAAGAAAGCATTACCGGCGGGGATGGCAGTGCACAATCGCCTTTTATTATCCCTGTTACAGTAGGTGCAGATACAGACATAACATCGCTTGTTATGAATATAGAAAGCTCACTGCACGAAAATTATCTTTCCATTGCGCAGGGGGAGGGTCTTGGCAACATACTTAGCCCAACAAACTATACTGATGATGTCACGTTTGCGATAGAGACGCTTGACGGCTCATTAAAGAGCTATTATACAGTAAAGGTAACCAAGGAGCAACCGTCTTCGGGCGGAGAAGATGCTAATGACAGTGTATCCGATGCACCCTCCGTTCCAAGTGGAGGCGGAA
>JAFSBF010000209.1 GCA_017441965.1 Clostridia bacterium
ACTACCTATTGTCTAAATGAAAAGGAAAGGTGTTAATGATGAAAAAGCTTTTAACTGCACTCTTGGCAAGTAGTTTGCTCTTGACAGCGTGCACAGGCGGCGGTGGTAAGGAAACAGCAAAAAAAGATATTGACTTATCCTCCTACCCGATTGAAACAGATGTTACTCTGACATATTTCAGGGCATTGTCGGCAAGTATTTCAACACTTGTTGAAAACTATGCAGAGACGGATTTTGCAAAGGAGCTTTCAAAAAGAACGGGTGTGAATGTTGAATATCTTCATCCGTCTGCAGGTAACACTTCAGAGTCTATTAACCTGATGATTGCCTCAAATGAGCTTCCCGATATTATCGAAAACAACTGGGTTACAGGATATCCCGGAGGAGCCGTAAAGGCAATGAATGAGCGGGTAATTGTAGATATCGGTCAGTATAAGGAGTATGCACCTGCACTCTTTAAGATATTTGCCGATAACCCCGAATACGACAAATCATCAAAAACAGATGAAGGTAAGTATTACGGCTTCCCTCTTATAATGGGTTCACCCAGACTTTGTATCTCGAACGGTCCTGCGGTAAGAATGGACTGGGTGAGGGAGCTTGGTCTTGAGGCACCTGAAACGATTGAGGATTGGGAAATTATGCTGACTGCGTTCAAGGAAAAGAAGGGGGCAGTGGCTCCGCTTTCACTTAACAGCGGCGGTATAAGTCAGCTTATCGCAATGCTTGGTGCAAAGAATGGCGCATACATAAAGGATGGTAAGGTTGTTTACGGCCCCACACAGCCTGAGTATAAGGAGGCTCTTACAATTGCCTCTGACTGGTTTAAAAAAGGACTTTTGGATAATAACGTTGCATCTGTAGACTCAAAGATGCTGTCAAGCCAGATTCTCACAGGAAAAACAGGTGCGGCACTCGTTGCAGGCGGCAGCGGTATCGGTACATATATGCCGTCAGGTGTTCTGGAGGATCCTGATTTTGACCTTTGCGGTGTTAAGTTCCCCGTAAAGAATAAAGGGGAAGTAAATTCCTTTGCCGCAGTAAGTCACGCAATAACAGGTAACGGCACAGCGGCTATTACATCGCAGTGTAAATATCCCGAGCTTGCAGCAAAATTCCTTGATTATCTTTATACGGATGAGGGATATATGTTCGGTAACTTCGGTATAGAGGGAAAGACCTATGAAATGAAGGACGGGGTTCCCACATATACAGAATTAATTACAAAAAATCCTGACGGACTTAAAATGAATCAGGCACTTGGTATGAATGTTCGTGCAGGTACGGGTACGGCATTCTCATGCGACCCCGGTTACATTGACCAGTACTATGCTCTTCCTCAGCAGCAGGCGGCACTTGATGCATGGGTGCTCAGCGTAGAGGAAGGACGCAAAATGACACTTCCTACTGTTATGCCTACATCAGAGGAGTCAGAGGAATATGCAAACATTATGGCAGAGGTTGAAAAGCATAAGGAGCAGATGCTCATTAAATTTATAATGGGTATTGAGCCTATGGACAAATTTGACGATTTTGTTAAGGATTTGAAGAAGCTTAACGTAGAGCGTGCAATGGAAATCCAGACTGCAGCACTTAAGAGATATAACAAACGATAAGGGGGAGACAGTTAATGAAAATAAAGGTATCATTAGGTCAGCGAATTTTTGATGTCTGTAATGTTATTCTGATGCTGATTTTGATGCTTGTGATGATTTATCCCCTTTGGCACGTTGCGTGCGCATCACTCAGTGATGCGAGGGTGATGCTTTCCCATCAGGGATTGTTGTTTTTACCTAAGGAATTCAGCCTTGATGCCTACAGTGCAGTATTTACAAACAAGCTTATTTTGAGAAGCTACCTTAATACGTTTATTATTGTGCTTAGCAGCCTTGTTGTAAATATGCTATTGACTGCACTCGGTGCATACTGTCTGTCAAGGAAAAACTTTATAACGGGTAAGTATGTAATGAAGTTTATCACAATGACAATGTTCTTTTCGGGCGGTATGATAC
>JAFSBF010000210.1 GCA_017441965.1 Clostridia bacterium
ACTGCTGCAACAGGCATTTACGAAATTATCCCCGGCTTTATTCTTGGCGGTCTGGCCGCTATCGTGGTTACTCTTATTGATAAGGCTCCTGCGGCAGAGGTTGAGGCTATTTACGCAAGATCAACAGATAACAGTATAGACGATTAATTATTTGTAAAAACATACATAAGTAAAAAAGGTGGATGTAAAAAACTCGGTTTTTTTACATCCACTTTCTGTTTGTAATATAGCAAAAGATAGGGCTATATGTTTTTTGTCAATGCTGATAAAAATTCACAGTAAAGAGCCTGAGGGTCATTTTTGAAAGAAGCGCACATTTTTTTTGCCATAATTTCGTCCCCCACAGAAAGCGAAACAGAAAACATCTCGTAATTTCCCTCTGAAATACCCAGTGAAACCTTATATTCAATATCGTTTATCTTTTCATAATCAGCCTTTATGCTGAGTGCATTTTTAAGCTCCTTGATTTTAAGCTTAATTGAACGCAGAAGCCTCTCCCGTACGGTTTTGGGAATTCTCATATGAAAGAATTCAAGAGCCTCGCTTCCTTTTTTCGTGAGGGAGTAAAATCTGTCATTATCCTGCACATAATATGTAACAAACTCTTCCTCCAGAAGCCCCGCAAGCTGCTCCTCCAAATCAAAATAGTTAACAAAGGGCTGCAGCATCAAGGTGTCAACTATAAAAGAATTGGGGACGGGCATTTTAAAACTGTCGATAATAAAAAGCGTAATCAGCTTCACATCAATCTTATCATCAAAGCAGTAATCCAAAATAAAACCCTCCCCAAAATATATTACATATCGTCGCCGTAAAGGTCATCCTCTATATTAACAAGCTCCCCTTTTTCATCAATAATGAGCGAGGGCTGCTCAAACTGCGACGGAAACGCCTTTGCAACAATAAAGTTAATAACAACAAGTGCCACAAAAATAACAAGAGACTCAAATATTATACCCACTGCAAATACACGCAAAAACTCATATGGTGTGTTAAGCGGAACACCTGATTTTGAATAGTTCTTAAGGTATTCAATTATGGGGTAGTCTATAAATACTCTGTAAATAACAGCCATCAAAAGGATGTTTACAAAAACTGAAACAAAAAATCTGGTTGCAAAAACCTTTGCCAGTAAATCCTTAAAAAATCCTCTCCAGCGTGTGCCAAACCACATTGGCTTAAGTCTGTAAAGAATAAAGCCATGCATAAAGCCCGCAACGCACGCACCGATAACGTATCCTATAAAGAATATAGACCTGTTGGTTATAATTCGTACTATACAGCAAAGAGTAACGCTGATAGCACAAGTAACGGGTCCGTAAAAGTAACCAAGCAGTGCATTTACAATAATATCGAGGTTGGTCGTAATATACTGAACAACTTCGTTTGAGTAAAACGAAAATTCAACCGTTCCGGCAACACCTAAAAGTATGTATGTTGCAATTAAAAGAAATATTACGATAAGCGTAGATGGATTACGAAGATGCGAAAGCGACGTAGCCATCATAATCTTACAATTCTCCCAATACCTTTGAAGGGAGTCAAGGAGCATATCCTTCCTGCTGGCAAAGCCACTGAAATCGTCCTGCCCCAAGCCATAGGGATTATTCTGGGAATGTGCTGACCTTGAGGATGCAAATTCTTCATTAAAAGAAGCTGTATCATTCTTTTTCATATAATTCCCTCCGAAAAATTTATATATATCTATTTCTATTATAAAGCATTTTATAAGCTATTTCAATACGTTTTTATAAATTTATACTCCCATTTTTTTGCAGACATTACTTGCCGGACATTCACTGCACTTAGGCTTTCGTGATGTGCAAAGAGCACGACCATGAAGCACCAGACGATGGCAAAAATCACTGTGCTTTTCACGTGGCAAAAGAGCCTCTGTATCACGCTCAACCTTTTCGGGAAGAGACTCCTTTGTAAGTCCTACCCTGTATAAAATTCTTTTGGCGTGTGTATCTATAACCATACCGCCTTTGCCGAAAATATCACCCAGTACAAGGTTGGCAGTTTTTCTGCCTACACCGTCAAGGGTGAGTAAATCCTCCATATTATCGGGAACATCAGAGTTGAAATTTTCAATTATTTTATTACAGCACGCAATTATATTTTTTGCCTTGTTGCGGTAAAAACCGGTGGAGCGTATAGCCTCCTCCATATCCTCTTGCGTGGCATTTGCAAATGCGTACACATCGGGATATTTTTTAAATAACGCAGGAGTTACCATATTAACCCGTGCATCGGTACATTGCGCCGAAAGCTGTGTTGCAATAAGAAGCTGAAGCGGATTTTCATATATAAGTGAGCACTGTGCATCGGGATACAAGGTAAGAAGAATATCAAAAAATGCCTCCGCACGTTCTTTTCGTGTCATACAATCACCTTCCAAAGAATATTTTATCACAAATCACTTGTAATTGAAAGAGAAACTTTGTATAATTAAAAGAAGATAAGGAGTGATTATATGCGCAGTCCTCTGGCAGACAGAATGAGGCCCCAGACCCTTGCCGATGTTGTAGGTCAAAAACATATTTTAGGTGAGGGCAAGGTGCTTTACAATATAATAGAGAGCGGCGAAATACCCAATATGATTTTTTACGGCCCGTCGGGTACGGGTAAGACAACTGTTGCAAATATTGCCGCAAAAAAAGCAGGCAAGCCTCTTTATAAGCTTAATGCCACAAATGCCTCCGTTTCTGATATAAAGGCAATGATTGCAGAGAGCGAAACGATGCTTGGCGCAGACGGGGTAATACTCTATCTTGATGAGATTCAGAACTTTAATAAAAAGCAGCAGCAGTCACTTCTTGAATGTATCGAAAACGGCAAGGTTACTCTTATCGCCTCAACTACTGAAAATCCGTATTTTTACATATACAATGCAATTTTGTCACGCTCGACAGTGTTTGAATTTATGGGGGTAGAACCAAATGATATTGAAAATGCCCTTATGCGTGCGACAGAGCAGCTTTCTAAGGATTACCCCGTCATTTTAAAAGAGGATGCGGCAGAGCATATTGCACAAAGTGCCTGCGGTGATGTAAGAAAATCTCTTAATTCGTTAGAGGTTGCACTGATGGCGGCACGTCCTGATGAAAACCAGAATATTGTAATAGATTTACCCCTTGCCGAGGCGGTAACGATGAAAAAGGCATTTCGTCACGACCGTGACGGGGACAGCCATTATGATGTTTTGAGTGCTTTTCAGAAATCAGTTCGGGGAAGCGATGCTGATGCGGCACTGCATTATATGGCACGCCTTGTGGAGGCAGGCGATTTGCAAAGTATATGCAGACGTATCCTCGTTATGGCGGCAGAGGATATAGGCCTTGCATATCCTAATGCGATTGTAATTACAAAATCGTGTGTGGATACGGCACTTCAGCTTGGTTTTCCCGAGGCACGAATTCCTCTTGCCGAGGCGGTAATAATGCTTGCCACGGCACCCAAGTCAAACAGTGCCATTTGTGCGATAGATGCGGCACTTTCCGATATTTCAGACGGACTTATGGGTGAAATACCGCCACATCTTAAAGATTCGCATTACGGCGGTGCAGCAAAGCTTGGGCACGGAGCTAATTATAAATATCCGCACAGTTATCCAAATCATTATGTAAAACAGCAGTATCTTCCCGATACACTTTTAGGCAGAACGTATTATAAATACGGTGAAAGCAAGCTTGAACAGCAGACAAAGGCTTATTGGGACGAAGTAAAAAAGTAAAGGGAATGTTTAAAAACAGCACTGATCGTTTATTGGCGCAAATTCCACAAACATAAGAGTTGAAAATCTTAATAACTGTAAACTTTGGTAGAAATCCGTATTTTTACGGATTTCTATTTTTTATGCCAATAAACTACGAACAAACTTCGCCTCTCGCTGTATACACATACAGCTTCGGGTAACCCAAGCTTCGCTTGGCTCAGTTTGTCCGTTCTGCACTATTTTTACCCATTCCCTAAAAGAAGCTGATGTTTAAAAACAATTTTTTAAACATCAGCTTCTTTTTACATTTGTATTTATAACAATTTATCTTTATATTTCATTGTCGTATTATAACCTATATCATACATTTTCTGTATCTCGGCGGGGTCTCTTTCAGTACGCTTCCATGCGGAGGTATCCTCCTCGGGAGCAATGAGAATAATTCTGCCTGCCTTTTCAAGCTCGAGCAAACGGTGATGTGTGTCATTATACATCTTGGTACGGTTTTCCAGTGCCTTTTTAAGTTCAGGATATTTTCTGTATAAAAAGCTGCTGATACCGATTGCAGGCTCCACCTTTTTTACATAGCTTCTCTCACGTGTGATAATAACAATCAGCTTTTCACATCCGTCATCAAAAGCTTTCTGAAAGGGGATAGAGTCTGTAATCCCGCCGTCCATATAAAGCTTTCCGTTTATTTTGATTGGCTGGAAAAGAAGGGGAAGGGCACAGCTTGCAATAACTGTCTTCCACTTTCTATCCTCACTCGTTACGGGAAGATATTCGCATTTACCCGTTTCTATATTCGTAAGTGCCGCAATAACAGTGCATCCTGAATTATCATATGCCTCATAATCAAAAGGCAGATATTTATTGGGAAGCTCGTCAAAAACGAATTTTAAGTTGTAAAGACTACGGTTTTTAGGGTTAAGCCAATGCCTCAGCCCCATATAACGCTTATCAGGAAGATAGCGTAGTCCTATCTCAAGCCCACGTCCACGCTGCCCGGA
>JAFSBF010000211.1 GCA_017441965.1 Clostridia bacterium
AGCCATTGTATGACCTTTTCTATATAACGATATGTCACGAAGTCCCAATCGATTGGTGCTAACAGAATCCCCCATACAACATCATTACTTGCGAAAATGAAAATTGCGATTATAGGCTGCGGAAGATTTTGTACGTATTTTGTCCCTTTGTTTAAGGCACACCCGTCGGTTGAAAAGGTATACGTTTGCGACCTTAAAAGAGAGCGTGCAGAGGAATATTCAAAAAAATTTGGTGTAGATATTATTGACAGCTTTGAAGAGGCGTTAGCATCTGACAAAATTAACTCCATTGCAATCTTTACGCAGAGAACATTGCACGGAAAAATGGTAATTGCAGCACTCAAAGCAGGTAAGCACGTATACAGTGCTGTACCCTGTACAACAGATATTGACGAAATTATTGAAATTAAGGAGCTTGTCGAAAAGACAAGACTTACATATTCAATGGGTGAAACAGGCTATTACAGAGCGCCTGCAATTTTCTGCCGTAGAGAATTTAAGAAAGGCACTTTTGGTAAATTTGCCTATGCAGAGGCGCAGTACAACCACGATATAAGAAATATGGAGCTTAGCTTCCAAAGCTCCGGTGGAGATGAATGGAGAAAATACGCAGGCGTTCCGCCGATGTTCTATCCCACACATTCAACCTCAATGGTGCTTTCAACAATGCCCGGTGTATATGCAAAAAAAGTTGTTGCATTTGGATATAAGGAAAGTCCCAGAACTGATATTTACGGTGTTGACGGACAGAACCTTTATAATAATCCATTTTCAAACACTGCAATGCTGCTCGAGCTTTCAAACGGTGGTATAGCAAGAATCAGCGAAAACAGATGTGTCGGCTGGAGAGCACCTGAAACTTATATTTCACAGTTTTATGGAACAGAGGGCGGCTATGAATTTTCTGTTGCGCGCCATCATCTGACAAAGTGGAATGAAGAAGACATAAAGAATAACGAGCCATATACGAGAGTTGTAATGACAGATGTAACGAAGGAGCTTCAGCCGCCTGAAATATACGACGCTATCGTTGAGGATTATCAGGCTGCGGCGCAGCGTCTGGCTGACGGTTGGGGATACGGTTTGAGCTATCCTGTTCAGCCGACACAAAGGCTTCCCAAGGAATTTGACGGAATATTAAATGCACATAATGGCACACACCATTTCCTGATTGACGATTTCTGCCGTGCATATGATACGGGTAAGCTTTCCCCCACCAACATATGGGAGGCAGCAAGATGGAATATCCCCGGACTTACCGCACACCAGTCAGCTCTTAAGGGCGGTCAGACAATGGATGTTATTGACCTTGGAAATCCGCCCGAGGATTGGGAAGTTCTTGACTACGAAAAGTAAGGGTGATATAAATGCTTCTTGAGAAAAAAGCAGAAAAAGAAGGCTTTGACATTGCTTTTAAAAACGCAAAGTTTAAATGTGCATTTATAAAGCATAGCAATGCATATTCTTTTGGTAAGGTATATGAAATGAAAAGGCATAACAAAACTGACGAGATTTTTGTGCTTTTAAAAGGAAAGGCAGTTATGCTGACAATGGAAGAAGGCAAGTTCCTTGAAACAGAGCTTGAAAAGAATACTGCCTACAGTGTGCAAAAGGGAACGTGGCATTATTTGGCGCTTAGCGAGGATGCGCAGGTTTTTGTAACGGAAAACACTGACACAGACAGTTCTAACACTGATGTAACAGAGCTTGAAAAGGAATATCTCCTTCAAATGAAATAGTAGAAAATACGGTAAGCTGCATTGCGGTTTGCCGTATTTTCTATTTTATATGCCGAATTTTACATTTACAATTTTCAAAATCCAAATTAATATAGAATATTGTAATGATACCGTAACATCGGAACTGATACGTTTGTCTGGAATTTCAACTGAAGATAACGACGATCCTAAGCAAAAAAGTGCAGCATTTTTGGTTATGAAAAAAGATGGAAAAATGTGCTTCGTGAATAAGGATGGAGGAACTCCATATGAGTTTTCCAATAATAAGTGGTATACGGTTGTAACTACGGTCAGTGGAGCAGGTGCAGCAAAGACCAGAAAAGCATACATAATTGACGAGAATAATAACATTGTTATTTCAGTATCAGATACCGTAAGTTCAGATTATATAATTGCAAATAAAGAAGTATACTTATGGCCTGCGTATACCCCAAACACGACGATTGCGACAGATCAGGAAAGTCTTGTAAAATACTATATTGATGATGTTTCTTTAACGGAGTATACTACTAATCAGAATGTGAGTATTGACGTTGCAAACACCAATATAGTAAATAATGAAACAGAGGTTGCTATCAATAAGAGCTTTAACGTTGCATTTGACCAGGAGATTGCAGCGGTAGAAAGTGGCGATGTACTGCTTTACAAGACAAATGACAGCAGCAAAACACCGGTAAGCATTACTGTTTCCAATGAAACCTTTAATGGCTTTACAGTAAAGCCTGACACAAATTTAGACCCAAATACATCATACACGCTTGATTTTTCAGGAATAACAAATAGCCAAGGGGTAGCCATAGATGATACAAAGACAATTACCTTTACGACAGTCAACCCAAACGTAGTTCCCGTTAAGCTTGAAAGTGCAAAGACATCATCGGGAAAAGTGTTTACTGACGGCAATTTGGTGAATGTTGCATTGGACGAAAGCTTTGTTCTGAATTTTGACAGTGCTGTAATTGCGCCGGTAGCAAATACAGATATTAAAATGTATGTAAATAATACTGATAAAACGGCAGTTAATGTCAGTGTAGCACTCAGTGATGATGAAAAGAGTGTTACAATAACACCTGCAGCTACACTTTCCCTTGCGACGGATTATGTTATAGACTTTTCAGGAGTTTTATCTGATACATACGGCGCGATAGAGGGTACATCTTCGCTTTCATTTACAACACTTGCAAGAAGAGAAATGCTCTATTACGAGGATGATATCGAAGCTGCAAATATAGGTACACTCAGTAATTATGAGAGTGATGTTTTCTCCGTGGCAAGCTCCACTGTGCTTTCTGTAGAAGAAAAGGCAGGATATAATAATTCCAAGGGCATCCGTATAAATGCGGTGAGAAGCGGTAACGGAATATCTACAAAGGCATATCCGCTTGATGCAAGTGAAAGAGTGATTTTCGAATATAAAATTAATATTTCATCTGTTTCAGGTGATGTAGGAAGAGTATATGTAAATGCTGCAGGATGGGCAAATACCTTGCTGGAAATAAAAACTGATAAATACGATTATGCACGCATAGGGGCGTATTCAACATCATATCCGTATTATTTCAGAATGAATACGTGGCATACGATTGTCTGTGAAATTTCAAAAACAGCACAAAGCATTTATATGTTTGACGAAAAAGGTAAGATAGTTTATGATTACACCTATTCCGGAGGAAAAGCAAGAACAATTGGTGATACTGTCAGTTTGTATCCGATTTTTGGAACGGGCAACGGCACAATAAACGCTGTTATTGATGATGTGAAGGTTTACAGACTTTCAGATCACGAGCTTGGTCTTTTGGAAACGAAGAGCGACATTGCAGCAGACGGAATGACAAATTTCATTGCGGATGATACTATAACACTTGCGTTTAATCAGCCTTTAAATTCTGTAAATAAGGACGTTGCAGATACGTTTGAACTTTGGGAAAATGGCACAAAAGTTTCTGCCAAAGCAAAAAAGCTTGATGCAAATACAATCGTTATTATCCCTGAAAAGATGCTAAAGGATTCGACAGAATATACAGTTAAAATCCCTGCATTGTCAGCTCTTTCAGGAAATTCTGCAGAAAATGCAAAGGAAATCAAGTTCACTACAAAGAATTTATATCCTGTAAAAGCAGCCTCGGCAATGCTTAATATTGCAAGCGGTATGATAAGCGCAGGCAGTGCAACGCTATCAATTCAAAATAACGGCAGTGCAATTAATGATGCTGTTGTTGTAGCGGCAATATATGACGGGGGGAGACCCGGCAGACTTATAAAAATTAAGGTGTTTGAAAATATGGATATAGCTGCAGGAGCAAATACTAAATCACTTGAATTTAACGAGGACATTTACGGCGTAGAAAGTGTTGAATTTTTCCTGTATAATTCAATAACAAGTCCCAAGCCGCTTATGCGCAGCTATAAGGTTACAAGGTAAAGGAGGAGAGCTAAATGAAAGCATTAATGTATAAGCTTCTGGCATTAACCTTGATTGTACTGATGCTATGCAGTCTGTGTATATGTACTTATGCGGCAGATATACCCCTCATCAGGGCATATCAGACGAAAAGCTATATAGGAATATCGGGTAATGCAGGAATAGAAAATGCCGGCTACGAGGCAAGCGTTATGCTGGTAAAAAAGGGCGCAACCCCTTCGGAGGAAAGTATTGGATATATCGGGCAGAGCAGAATTGATACAAACGGTAATTATCGGTTTGAATTTTCCTTTGACGGTCTTGAATATGAAAACAATGTTGTAAGTAATTATGATATTGTTTTAAACGTAAACGGAACAAATATGGAAAAAACCATTACCGAGGCGAAGGTTATTTCAGATATGATAACCTTTGAAAGCTTTGATTTTTCTGCTTTTGGTAAGGCAATTACTGAGATTGACAGTATGTTTAAAGATATTGACTACCTTTTAATTATTGCATATTATGACGCGGATAATACTCTTTTAAAGGTGCAGCCGATAAAGAGATTTAGCGGCGATGAGGATATTTACAGCTATAATAATGACATTCCTGAAAATGCGTCATATGC
>JAFSBF010000212.1 GCA_017441965.1 Clostridia bacterium
AACATCTATTCCATGAGGGAAATAAGGCTCAGCATTGACAATGCCGACTATTTCAAAAAAATGCGAAAGGTGGTGTTCACTGCCTGATGCAGGTCGTGAGGTTCCGGCAAAGCTCATCATAATCCCAACCACAATAAGAGCCTCCATAAGCACTTTTATGCTCTTTTCGTCGCGCTCTTTAAGTTTTTTTGCGGTGTTTAAGGTCTTTTTTATCATTAAGCAAGTTGTATCATAAATATACTGACAAAAATACTCGCCGTTTACTGTTGCGCTGAGTTTCCAGTCACAAAGTGCAGAGAATTTTCCTATAATATCGCCATAACCGGATTTTATCATTTCCAAAGGGGCATCCTTTAAAACCTTTGTGTCTGCAATAATAGCTATTGGGAGTCCTGCTTTCACCGTTTCCTTCATTCCGTTTAGTATCATTGCGGCTCCATCTGATGCATATCCGTCCATAGAAGGGGCAGTCGCAACAATAATATACGGAATTTTGGCAAAAAACGCCACATATTTACATAAATCCTGAATAACACCTGAACCTACTCCAAGAATTAACTCCGTTCCCGAAAGCTCATCCCTAACTCTTTTTATTGCTTCCTCATCGGGAATAAGAAGGGTATCTCCGCTAAATATAACCTTTTTTATATTTTTACCATAAAGAGCATTTTCAACCTTTTCTCCTGCCGCAGAAAAAGTATTTTCATCGGCTACAAGCAGAATATCCGTCTCTTTTTGGCACAGCTCTTTTAATCTTGAAATTGCATCAGCTTCAATGTATACATAACCGATGTCACAGCGATGCATCTTTCCGCAGGAACATTCAATTCCGCTCAGAATACTGTTAATATTCATAATATTACCCTTTCCAAAATTATAATATTTACTTTTTTATTAATAAGTATTATAATATAATCGTCAGAACAAATCAACAATTCGCACAAAATAGACATATGTTTGATGATTTTACTCAAAAACTTGAACAATAGTCAAAAACAATCATTTTTAAGGAGTGCATACGGTATGCTAAAAAGTGAACGCGAAAGAGAAATAATAAATATCTTAAAAAGTGCAGACAAATTTATAACTGTAAAGGAACTTTGCAAAATGTTGTACACAAGTGAATCCAGCATAAGGCGTGCTCTGACCTCACTTGAAAACAAAGGTCTTGTTAAAAGAACTTACGGCGGGGCAGAATTAATAACCAATTTTTCAAATGTAATTTCATTTGATAAAAGATATCATCATAGCATTGAAGCAAAGAAAGTAATTGCAAAAAAGGCTGCAAAACTTATAAAAGACGGAAATATTATATTTTTAGACCAGTCATCAACCTCTTTTTATCTTGCAAGTGAAATAATTAACAGAAATTCATTGACTATTATTACAAACAACATAGAAATATTGTATCTTCTATCCAATTCAGATATCAAAGTTATATCCGCTGGTGGATTTTTAAGCCCGGAAAATCGCAGCTGTCTTATTGGCTCTGATGCTCAGAGCATATTTGAAAACATTTATGCTGATATTACATTCTTTTCAACAAAATCATTATCTGATGATGGCATCATCTCTGACTGCACTCGTGAAGAAGTTACACTAAGAAATTCTATGCTTAAAAATTCAGCAAAAAAAATATATTTATGTAACAGCGAAAAATTCGGCACACGTTCAGCCTACAAACAATGCTCCCTTTCTGATATTGATTATCTGATAAGCGAAAATGAAAACGCAAAAAAATTTAATGCACACTCAAGCTCACTGAAGATTCTATAGATTATACATACAAACATAGAAAAAAAGCATTATAAAAACATATAAATGATTCAAAACTGCATGAACACTGGAAAATCCCGTCTGCATCTAAATCATATTTCCTTTGTATACGGCAAAAAAAGAAGGATGTAAAAAAGCAATCTTTTTTACATCCTCTGTTTTTACCACTCGCAGCTTATAAGACCATCTTCCAAAAGCTTTAATTTCGTGCCGTACGGCTCACACATTTTTGCAAGGTAATCAAAAATTTCACGGTTATAACTCCTGCGGGGAAGTCCGTTTTCTGATTTGTTGCCATCCATACTCATTTCTATCGGCATAAGGATAATCTTTTTAAGCTTTGTTCCCTCTGTCTCCCAATAAGGAATTACGGAGCGAAACATTCTCTTGTCCGTCATAAGTCCTACCGTAAAGTCTTTTGACCGCTTTTTCAAAAGCTCGTGCACCGTTGATGCGGAAGTAAGACCGTGCTTGTTAAAGAAATCTTCGGGTGCAAGCTCTATACTGTAAAGCTGCAGAACAAAATCTCCCAAAGAATAGAATATCGGGCAATCCTTATATACTTCTATCGGGCGAAGAAGATGCGGCCCGTGTCCTACTATTGCGTGTGCACCCATATCAATACAGCGATGTGCAAACTCCTTTAAAAACTCAGACGGATTTTCCTTTGCATCACCGCTTATTTGGTGCGAGTGTACGGAAACCATTATATAATCCGCCTGCAGCTTTGCCTCATAAATGGCTTTTTCCACACGTGCCATATCAGTTTCATTAAGGCTCATAATATAGTCTGACTTTTCACCAAGACGAAACTTCATTTCACCAAGCTCACATTCATCGTCCAAAAGCTCGGGATAATATCCCTCTTTACGGACAATTTCCTTTGCGGCATTTATATTTGTCTCTTTTGCAATTCTTTTTATAAATTCAAGGTCTTCCTTAGTAAGCTCAACGTGCTTTTCAATACGCAAGCCGTTAATGCCCGCTCTTCCCTTAACACGGGGCGACTGCTCACCTGCCATCATTGACGGGTCAAAATTGGTATTAACCGATATCAGCGCAACTCTTCCGTTTTTTGTTTCAAGGTATCTTGGCGCAGAAGCCTCAGCAAGATTTCTTCCCGCTCCGCTATGCACAAGTCCGCTTTTATTCACGGCATCAAGAGTTGCCATAAATCCGTCATAGAAAAAGTCCAGTGCGTGGTTATTGTTAAAGCTTGTCATATTAAATCCAAATGGCTTTATATCCTCCAGCACCTCGGGATTTGTACGGATATATGTACCTCCGCTGAATTGAGAAGCACTTGCCTCCCCCTCATGATTAAGCGTGGTTTCAAGATTAAAAAACCGCGCATCGCCCTGTTTTATAAACGGTGCAAGTTCACAAAACCCTTCGTAGTCCTCATATATTCTTTTCTGTATAATCATATCGCCTGCCGCTGTAAATTTCATTACTTCATCAGCTCCAATCCCATTTTGATAGCGATTTCAAGACCGGGAATAAGCGATTTTTTCTCGACCCATTCCTCACGTGTATGTATGCCTGCGTGATTATTGGTACCGATACAAAGTGCCGCAACTCCTAATGAAAGCGGTATGTTGCAGTCAGTTGAGCTGCTGCCAAACGACACTTTTTCACCTATTACATCTTCTATAATCGGTACGGCAATATTCTTTAATGCATCAATTTTTTCTTTTTCAATGCTTGCACACGGTCTGTCACCAACCTTGGTAACCTTGACCTGAACTTTTTCTTCCCTTGCGTTTTCAAAAATTTCTTCGAATTTTTTCTGCATAATATCAAGACATTCCTTATCATCGCTTCGATACTCACAGAGCATTTTTGCACTTTGTGCAATAGTATTTACTGATGTTCCGCCCTCTATCGTGCCCACATTATATGTAGTGCGTGCACCCTCTTTCTGGGGAACTTCTGTTTTATAGATTTCACCAATAATAGCCGAAAGCTTTGCAATTGCATTGTTATTACCGAATGCACCCCATGAATGTCCTCCCTCGGTAGAAACCTCGACTTCATAACGGTGAGAGCCTACACAATGGTCAGCAACCTTATTAAGCATACTGTCAAAGGTAACAAACTGCTTAATTCTGCCTTCATAATCTTTAAAAAGCTGTCTTGTTCCTTTAAGGTTTCCAAGCCCCTCTTCACAGGAATTGCATACAAACATAATTCCCTTTTCGGGCAGGATATTTTTTTCAATAAAGTATTTTGCCATCAGGAGAAGAACGGTGACACTTGCAGTATCATCCGATGCACCGGGGCAGTGAATTTTTTCTCCGTCATCAAAATACTCCATTGGCTCCATATCAGGAAATACAGTGTCGGTATGTGCCGCAAACACAGTTATTTCATTACTTCCTTCGCAGTTAAGCGGAAAAACTGTGTTAAGTGCCTCATCAATGTATACGCCCTTTGCACCAATATTTTCAAGCCAGTTTTTACAATATTGCGCCCTTTTGTGTTCAAAATGTGACGGTGCAGGAATATGGCAAAGTTCCTTTAAAGTTTCAAGCATCATTTGAGTATTGTTCTTTATGTACTCTTTCATAAACATACCACTCCTTTGAAAGTAATTATACCGCTTCTTTACAACATTGTAAAGAATTGCGTAAATTAGTGTTGCCATATCTTTAAAGTTATGGTAAGATATAGCCGAAAGGGGTGCATTTTTCTGGAAATATTACAGCTTAGATATTTTTTTGAAAGCGCACAAAATGAAAGCTTTGCTAAAACCGCACAAAAATATATGGTTCCTCCCACATCGGTTTCAGCCTCTGTAAAAAGGCTTGAAAAAGAGCTTGGGTGCGAGCTTTTTCACAGAGAAAGCAATAAAATCACGCTTAACGACAACGGCAGGAAGCTTCAAAAATCGCTTTCCCTCGTTTTTGAGGAGCTTGATAGTGCTATTGATTTAATTACATCATTAAGCACTGATACACGTGAAATCAAGATGCTTGTGCGTGCAATGCGTTCTTCTATTGCGGAGCATATTATTGAATATAAAACAAAGCACCCCCATATTTCATTTAAAACGGTTTTTGACTTTGATGAAACTGATTTTGAAAAATATGACATAATCATTGATGAAGATTGTGACAACTATCCTATGTATGAAAAAACCGTT
>JAFSBF010000213.1 GCA_017441965.1 Clostridia bacterium
CCGTTTTTCACCATATCAATAAGGGCAGCGTTCATTTTCTCCGCACCAAGCGACCCGCCAAACATTAAAACAATCGGCTTTTCATCAAAATTACAGCTTGCACGAAGAACATCCTTATCATGCGTAGTGAAAAGGTCAGGTCTTAACGGATTTCCCGTAAGCACCATTTTCTTTGCCTTCATCATATTGCGTGTTTCGTCAAAGCTGATTGCCGTTATATCCGCTTTTTGTGAAAGCATTTTTATCGCAAGTCCGGGGAAAACATTCTGCTCGTGAATAAGTGTCGGGATTTTAAGTGATGCGGCAGAGCTTACCACAGGTGCACACACGTATCCTCCCGTACCGATTACAACGTCAGGCTTAAACTCCTTTATAATACGTCGTGATTCCCGTATGCTCTTTATGTAGTTTATAAAAACCTTTATATTTTCTGCGCTGAGACTTCTTCTAAGTCCCATAACCTCTATAAACTTAATATCATATCCGCACTTGGGGACAAGCTTTTTTTCAAGACCGTGCTGTGTTCCCACAAAGAGAAACTCGCTATCCTTTTCTTTTTCCCTGATATAATTTGCTATTGCGATAGCAGGATTTATATGCCCTGCCGTACCGCCGCCCGTGAGTAGTACACGCATATCTTCTCTGCCCCTTTTACAATTTTTTGACCGAGCTTGTTCTGGAAATATTAAGCAGTATTCCAACGCCCGAAAGCATTACTATCATCGATGTTCCGCCTGCACTGAAAAACGGCAGCTGCATTCCCGTGGAGGGAAGTATTGACAGAACAACACCGATATTTATAAGCATCTGTATACCAATTATTGATGTTATTCCAAAAGCCATATATGTACCGAAACGATCCTTTGCATTAAGCGCAATACACATTCCTCTCCATACGAAAAGAACGAAAAGCCCTATTACTAAAAGTCCGCCTATAAACCCAAGTTCCTCGCATACAACGGCATATATGTAGTCGTTATGTGCCTCGGGCAAATATCTGTATTTCTGTCTTGACTGACCAAGACCAAGACCAAAAAGTCCGCCCGAGCCAACTGCATACAGCGACTGAATTATCTGCCAGCCTATACCCCTCTCATATGCAAACGGGTCAATAAGTGCACGGAAACGGTCGAGTCTGTAGCTTGCTGAAAATGCAATTCCTATAAAGCCCAGTACGCCAAGACCTCCCAGTGCATAAAGATATTTCATCGGAAGTCCTGCCGCAACCATCATCATTACACTTATAACTGCAAGAACAACTGCTGCAGAAAGATGACTCTGAAGCACGCATGCCGCACCGAAAAGTGCCAGTATCATTGCGGATATCCCAAGATTTTTCATATCGTCGGTAAGGTCAGATGTCCTTTTATCAGAAAATCGTGATGCATAGTATATTACAAGAGCAAACTTTGCAACCTCAGAGGGCTGAAAGCTTATCGGGCCGAGGGAAATCTGCCTTGTCGCACCGTGTGATGCAAAGCCTATAACAGGAACTATGTACATAAGAAATAGCGTTCCCGTAACAATAAGCTTTGACAGCTTTTTATATATATGATAATCGTAATTTGACGTAAGAAACATTAAAAAGCAGCCTATTGCACTCAGGGACCCCTGCTTCAAAATAATTGAATATACGTTTCCTTCCTCCAGTGCTTTGGGCGAGCTTGCTGAAAAGAGCATAATAAGACCAAACAAAAGAAGAAATACTATTATCATCAACATTACAAAGTCAACCTGTCCTGACCTTATGTTTCTTTTGCCTGTGTCTTTCATTTTTGCCCCTCCTTATAATGCTAAATAGCTCACGCTGCAAAGCAGTGCCGTTATAATACAAAATACCGTTACTACCTTTGTTTCCTTCCATCCGCACATCTCAAAATGATGGTGTACGGGTGCCATTTTAAATACACGTTTTTTAGTTTTCTTATAATAGCTTACCTGAATAATTACACTGAGCGCCTCAAACAGGAAAACAAATGCGCTGATTATAATAAAAAGCTCCAATCCTGCGCTTACCGCAACTGCGGCAATAATTCCGCCTATGAAAAGGCTTCCCGTATCTCCCATAAATACCTTTGCAGGGTATGCATTATAGATAAGAAATCCTAAAAGTCCGCCTGCGAGTGCACCTGATATGAGCGAGGCCTCCTGATTTACACAAAGCGTAGCGCACGCAACTGCAAAAAACAGTGCTACAATTGAGCCTACACCCGATGCAAGGCCGTCAAGTCCGTCTGTAAGATTTGCGCTGTTTGTTGTTGCAAGAAGCACAAACATTACAAAGGGAATATATAAAAATCCCATATCAAAATTTATATCCGTAAAAGGAATTCTTGTCTGCGACTTATCAAGCACAGCGTATACAAATACGGCATAAAGCACACTGACAACAGTCTGTGCCAGAAACTTCTGCGAAGCTGTAAGTCCCTGATTTTGCTTTTTTACAACCTTTGCGTAATCATCAATAAAGCCTATAAGACCAAACAATGCTCCGCACAGTAAAACTGAGCCACCCTCGCTGCTGCGCACAAAAAACACAGAAGCAAGAACACACGAAAGAATAAAGCCTATTCCCCCCATTGTCGGTGTACCCTGTTTCTTTTCGTGCCATGAGGGACCGTCTTCTAAAATTGTCTGACCGAATTTAAGCCTTCTTAAAAACGGAATGAGAAGCGGCTCACAAAGAGCGGCAATTATGAAGCTTATTATACACGCTTTTATCCACATCGTTTATCATTACCTTTCAGCAAGTATTTCCTTTACGACTACACGTTCATCAAAATCGTGCTTGATATGCTCAATTTCCTGATACGTTTCGTGTCCTTTTCCTGCAAGGATAATTATATCGTCTTCCTCTGCAATTTCCATTGCTTTCCTGATTGCTTCTTTTCTGTTTTCTATAACAATGTGGTTATCCTTTTTCATACCTTTAAGGATATCCTTTATAATATCCATAGGCACTTCACATCTTGGATTATCACTCGTTACAACTGCTATATCAGAAAGATTTTCTGCAATTTCACCCATTTTCGGTCTTTTTGTTGCATCACGGTTTCCACCGCAGCCAAACACTGTTATAACACGTTTTTTTGCAAAGGCACGCACTGCCGAAATAATATTTATAAGTCCGTCGGGAGTATGTGCATAGTCAATAATTAATGTATAGGGGGTATTTGTATGCAAAACCTCTATTCTTCCCTTAACAGGCTTTGCCAGTACAAGACCCTTTTCAATATCTGTATCGCTGATGCCGATATTTTTGCACACACATATAGCGGCTAAAGCATTATATACGGAAAATTTACCGGGGATACCCAGACGCATTTCGTGTATTCCCTCTTTGTCGAAAAGGTCAAATATTACTCCACGCTCACTCATTTTAAGGTTTTGCGCCCTTACATCGGAGGGCTTTTCGTACGAATACGTGAGTACATTTTCCCCTGCATTTTCTATCATAACATTTGCATACTCGTCATCAGCATTTATTGCCGCAGAGCGACACATCTTAAAAAGCTTTGCCTTGGCAAGTGCGTAGTTTTCCATTGTTTTATGAAAATCAAGGTGGTCCTGTGTAATATTCGTTATTACTGCCGTTTCAAACTCAACACCGTAAACTCTGTCAAGCTCTAAAGAATGGCTTGAAACCTCCATCACGACATATTCGCCGCCTCTTTTTTCCATTTTTGAAAAGATTTCAAATAGGTCAAGCGACTCGGGCGTTGTTCTGCTGCTCTCGGTTACTTCATCGCCTATAATTATCTGATTTGTTCCTATAAGGTCACAGCGAAGTCCTTTAAGCATCAATATCTGACGCACAAGATATGTCGTAGTCGTTTTCCCGTTTGTGCCCGTAATACCGATTATTTTAAGCTTTCTTTCAGGGTGTCCGTAAAACGCAGCGCCAACCATTGCCAGTGCTTTTCTTGAATTATCAGTTTTTATATATGTGCAACCGCAGGAAATTTCCTCTTCTCCGATAACTGCCACTGCACCGTTTTTAATTGCACTTTCTATATATTTATGGCCGTCTACCTGAAATCCCTTTACCGCAACAAAGAGATATCCCTGCTTTACCTCACGTGAATCATAGGCAATTCCGCTTATTTCAATTTCGGTATCACCAATAATTTTTTTATTTATGTCTGAAATCAGATTACTTAATTTCATTTTCTACCTCCGTCAATCCGCTTCACGCTGTACAAATTTTACATATATGGCGGTGCCTTCAGCAACCTCACTTTTTGCCTCCGGACTTTGCGTCACTGCAATATAATCAGCAGGCAATGCCCCTGATGCCCCGGGCACATCAAGCTTCATCACAAGCTTTGCCCCCTCTATCGCACTGCGGGCGTTTTCATATGTCATACCCGTAACATCGGGAACAATTGATGTTCCGCGCCTTGGCTCCTCCTGCGTATAAGCAAGGACAACGGAGCCCTTGTGAAGTCTGGTGCCCGACTCGGGTATCTGATTTGTAATTTTTCCGCCGTTTCCTTTGATTTTTATTATAAGGCCTACATTCTGAAGCTTCTGCGTTGCCTCTTCCACAGTATTTCCCACAACAGACGGAACAGATACGGAAATAGTCTGCGCTGTTTCCTCTGTGTACTGCGGTTCATATCCAAGATAGGGCAATACGTCCTGAACTATCTTTCCTACTGCCGGTGCGGCAATCGCACCGCCGCCCGTTGCCCCCGCATTCGGTTCATCAAGAAGCAGAAGGCACACTATCTGCGGATTGTCAGCAGGTGCAAAGCCCACGAAGGATGCTATATATTTTCCGCTGTTTCTGGGAAGCTTTTCACTCGTACCCGTTTTTCCGCCTATTCGAAAACCGTTTATATACGCACCGCTGCCCGTACCCTCGGAAACAACCTGCTCAAGAATAGTTCTCATAGCACTGCTCGTTTCCTCTGAAACGATATTACGTACCGTTTCAGGCTCAAAGCTCTGCGTTATCTTTCCATCGGGGTCTGTGTACGCCTTGATAATTCTCGGCTTCATTAAATTACCGCCGTTTATTACTGCCGATACTGCACTAATCATCTGCAGCGGTGTTACAGTAAACGTCTGACCGAATGACGATGTAGCCAAATCCACAACACCGAGAGTATCGTGGAACGCACCCGCCGATTCACCAGGGATTGTAAATCCCGTTTTTTCCGTAAGTCCAAACGCAGTAAAGTATTTTCTAAATGCCGTTGCACCAAGTCTTGAGCCAAGCTCCATAAACACAGGATTACACGAATTCATAACGCCCTGTGCAAAGCTTTCTTCGCCGTGACCCGTTCTTTTCCAGCAGTGTATATCACGGTTTGCAACATGGCGCACACCCGTGCACGTAAACACATCAGAAACCTTTGCCACACCTTCCTCAAGCGCAGATGCCGCAACAATGGTTTTAAATGTAGAGCCGGGCTCATATGAGTCTATAACGGCTTTATTACGCCACATTTTTGTCACTGCAGCGCTGTATGCCTTCTCGTATTCCTCTCCTTCAAGCTCAAGAGCGTCAAGCTGCTCCAAAAGAAGCTGGTCGGTTATAACACGAGGCTCATTAAGGTCATATGTGGGCACTACCGCCATGGCAAGAATTTCCCCCGTATGCGGGTTCATAACGATTGCCGCACCGCCGTTACCAAGCAAATTTTCCTCATATGCCTGCTGAAGGTGCTTCTCGGTATAACGCTGTATGGTTTCATCGATTGTCAGCACAACACCCTTACCGTCCTGTGCCTCAATATAATTTTCATATTTAAACGGCATGTCGTTATTTGCAACATCCTTTGCCGCAATAATACGTCCGTCAACACCGCTCAGTTCTTCATTAAGTACGTTTTCAAGCCCCTCAAGTCCCTGATTGTCACTTCCCGTAAAGCCGATTACCTGTGCCGCAAGTGAGCCGTAGGGATAATAACGCTTTGCGTCCTCTTCAAAATGTATTCCCGTAAGGTTTTCCTGACGAAGACGGTCTGCCTTACTTTTTTCCACCTGCTAGCTTATTACAACAGACAGTCTGTCAGTGCGTGCAATTTTTTCACGTACATCATCCTCACGCACAGCGAGGATTTTTACAAGTGCCGCAGTTACTGCATCGGCATTTTCACCTTTGCTATTTCCTGCGGATTGATAGTTACCCTTTCGGCAGTGGCACTTTGAGCAAGCACCTTCATATTACGGTCATAGATAGAGCCACGCTTTGCAGTAATTACACTGTCACGTGTCTGTTGCTCTGCCGCCTGCTTTTTATACTCGCCGCCCCTTATAAACTGTATCCAGAAAAGGCGGAGTACAAGTACCATTACACCCACAAGGAACAGTGCCATCATTGCCTTTATTCTCTTTTTTACACCCACTCGTTTTTTCGGCACTGTATTCTCCTCCTTTAATATGAAAACACAAAAAGGGATATGGCTGTTTTTTATCCGCCACTTCCCTTTAGTATTATATTAATATAGATATTCCAATATAACCGACATACGGTTTATAAATGCACTCAGCACATTTGTTTCTTCAGTTTTAAGAACCTCACCGTTGTCCGTATTTCCAAGGGAAATATACTTTATCTGGTTTTTCATCGGTGGTCTGAGTCCGAGACGCTCTGCCTCCTGCTCAATTTTTTTCATATCAAGGTTGCCCTCCGCCTTCATACGGGTTTCAACAACCTTTGCGTTTATAAGCTCAAGCTCTGCACGTGCAGAGGAAAGCTCACTGTATTCCTTTGCTATAGCTCCGTAACGGAAAAGCACCACAAATGCCATTGTAAACATCATCATAGCTGCCGCCACGATACGCTTTTTTATTTGCTTTACTTTTTTTCTGCTATAAGCCTTCTTTGAAGGTACTGCCTTAACAGAAGCTGTTTTTCTTTGTTTTGTTTCATCATATGTATAGTATTCAGTTTTCAAAGCACTTGAACCCTTTGTATACATTCCTTAAAACTCCTGTCAGATAATTTTTTCTACTGTGCGCAGTTTACTGCTTCTTGCTCTTGGATTTTCGTTAATTTCTTTTTCCGTGGGGATAAGAGGTTTACGGCTCACCGTTTTTACAGTGGGTCTGTTTCCGCATACACACATCGGAAAATCCTTTGGACATGTGCACCCTTTCTCAAGCGATGCAAAAGTTGTCTTAACTATTCTGTCCTCAAGGCTGTGGAAGGTTATTATTCCCATCCTTCCGCCTTTTTTCAGCAGTTCCACACTGTCTCTTATGGTGTTTTCGAGGATTTTCAGTTCCCCGTTAACCTCTATCCTTATTGCCTGGAATGTTCTTTTTGCCGGATGAGGCCCATCTTTTCTCGCCGAAAGCGGTATTGCTGCCTTAATTATGTCTACAAGCTGAAACGTCGTTTCAATACTTGCTTTTTTTCTTTCTTCTATAATAAAGTTTACAATTCTGCTTGCCCAGCGTTCTTCACCGTAGGTGGATATTACCCTGAAAAGCTCCTCTGACGAATATGTATTTACAACCTCACGTGCCGTCAGCTTCTCCCTGCGGTCCATACGCATATCAAGCGGTGCATCCTGCATATAGGAAAACCCACGCTCCGCATCATCAAGCTGCGGTGATGATACGCCCAAATCAGCTATTATACCATCAAACTTTTCTATACCAAGTGATTTTGCAATTTCCTTTATATCAGAGAAATTACTGTGAACTGCTGTGAATTTCTCACCTTTAAATCTTTCACGTGCATTTTCTATCGCAGTAATATCACG
>JAFSBF010000214.1 GCA_017441965.1 Clostridia bacterium
GCCTGTTTACCGTAATAAAAATCAAAATTTAAAGTTTCCCTCAAAATTATTTTCTCCTTTCAAAATATTTTGCACAAAAAAAGACCATATGCAATGGTCTTTTAATGCGTAAATCAAAAATGCAGCTTTATGTGATTAATTCCTCTAAATCTGATTATATATAGGTTTTAACGCTGTTAAAGCCCTATATAACTATCTACTTTACGTATATGCAAGATGTGTTGCCGTTGCAGAGCATATGTGCGGCAGCGTAGAAGCATTTGTCGAGAAAATGAACAAGCGGGCTAAAGAGCTTGGAATGAAGGATACAAATTTTGTTACCTGCAACGGATTGGATGCCGACAATCATCATACAAGCGCATACGATATTGCTATTATGAGCAGAGAACTTCTAAAACACGAAATGATAACTAAGTATACAACAATCTGGATGGATTCTCTGCGTGACGGTAAATTTCAGCTTGCAAACACGAATAAGCTTGTAAGATTTTACAGTGGCGCAAACGGGCTTAAAACAGGCTCTACAAGTAAAGCAGGCTGTTGCATCAGTGCAAGTGCCAAACGTGACGGTATGCAGCTTATAGCCGTAGTTTTAGGTGCACAAAACAGTAAGGACAGATTTAATGCTGCAAGAGAAATGCTTGATTACGGATTTTCCAATTTTGCAGTTACAAGCTTTGGAGAAAAAGGTACGCAGGTAGCAGAGATACCTGTTGTAAACGGAAAAAGCAAAACAATAATGGCATTAACGAAAAAAAGTTCATCTGTCTTAATCGAAAAAACAAAGAAAGATTTAATAAAAACACATATTAACATTCCTGAAGAAATTTCTGCACCTGTAAAAAAAGGTGATATCGTTGGTGAAATGATAGTAACACTTGACGGCGAAACCCTTGCCAAAACAAATCTAATTGCCGATAAATCAGTTAAAAAGAAAACGGGGGCAGATTATTTTGTAAAGTTATTTAAAGAGCTGTTCGTATAATATTTTCACTCTTTCGGTAGTCCGTTTTTATTATACAGGTTTCGATAAGTAGACAAAAAGAAACGACAACTTTACACAAAAAGTTGTCGTTTCTTTTTGGAGCTGGTGACGTGACTTGAACACGCGATCTGCTGATTACGAATCAGCTGCTCTACCGACTGAGCCACACCAGCATACGAGCATATATATTTTACTAATAATCTTTAATTTTGTCAATAGCATTACGTAAAAAAGAACTGTAAAAAATGATTTTCACAGTTCTTTTTTTACCGTATACGCAATTGCGTGATTTTATCGCGAGCGACATTTGTCATATTTGAATTTAGCCAGGACGCGAAATGGGTGAAGCGACACGCTTCTTTCTTATTCGTCAATGATAATATCGAGTGCCGCTTTAAGCTCTGCGTTGGGAACAAGTATTTCATAACAGCTTTCCACTGCATCCTCCTGAGGCTTAATTGAACGCATCATCACGATAATATGACTCTCTTCAATTTTTTCGCGCATCGCTCTTGCAGTATCAATGCTTTGCGTCATATAAACTGTTGTCCACATACAATTATATCCTTTCTGTAACTGTAGATATAATACACCATAATTTTGAAAAAAGCAATCATTATTTTTTTAACCAAGCGACATTTTCACCGCAAATTGTATTTATTTCAGCAATTAATTCAGGTGATGCATCCGCTAAAACCTTATTTACTGCAATTTTGCCGTAGCTACATTCTATCTCTACAGGATATGCACCCGGGTGCTTGAATATGCACGCACGTATTTTATCAAGCTTTTTAAGGTTTTCGTCACACAGAGTAAGTGTTAAGGTTTCGACTGCACCGGCAAATGGAGCCGCACTGTCAAGAATGAGCTTCGTTTCTTCCTCGTCTTTTATATCAAGTCTTCCGTGAAGCATAACAATAGAATTTTCTGTAAGTACGCTATCAAGCCTTGTAAGAACCTTTGGGAAAACAATAACCTCCATACTTCCTGTAAAGTCTTCTATTGTTATAAACGACATATTCGTGTTGGAACGGGTAAGCTTATCACGTCTGGCTGAAATAATGCCTACAAGAGAAATTTCACTTCCATCGGCATATGAGCTTTCATCATCAATAATTTCTCCGCACGAAGGATACTTCATCTTATGAATATCTTCACGAAATTCATCAAGCGGATGACCCGATAAATAAATTCCCGCAACTTCCTTTTCCATATTCAAAAGCACACGCTGAGAATATTCTTTTACATTAGCGGGAAATACATCTTCTTTGTTTTCTTCTTCACCGAAAAAGGTTATCTGTCCTGCAATGTTATTTTTTCCTGCACGTGATTCTGAGTCAATGATTTCTTCATATACAGAGAGAAATTGCGCACGGGTTCCATTTAATGAATCAAACGCACCGCTCTTTATAAGACATTCGACGCTTCGTTTATTAAGCTCCCCTATCATTCGGGAAGCAAAATCACGAAGGCTCTTGAACTCACCGTTTTGCTGACGTTCTTTTACTAAATTACGAACAAAGGACTCCCCTACATTTTTTATCGTTGTAAGTCCAAAACGAATATTATTTCCCTCAACTGAAAAATCTGCGTCACTCTTATTTATGTCCGGCGGAAGAATTTTTATTCCCTTTTGAGTACAGTTGTTTATATATGCGGCAACCTTGTTGGAATTATCCATTACGCTTGAAATAAGCGCTGCCATAAACTGTGCAGGATAAAGACACTTGAGGTACGCCGTCTGGTATGTTACAAAGGAATATGCTGCAGCGTGGCTCTTGTTAAAGGCGTACTGCGCAAAAGCATCCATATCATCAAAAATCTTCTGTGCCGTTTGTTCATCAATACCGTTGCGGACACAGCCCATAAAACGTACTGAGCCGTCGTCATTATCTTCGCCATAAATAAAGCTCTGCCTTGCACGTTGCATTTCCTTTGCTTTTTTCTTACTCATTGCACGGCGTACTTCGTCTGCACGTCCCATTGAAAAGCCTGCAAGAGTACGCACAATCTGCATTACCTGTTCCTGATACACAATACATCCGTAAGTCATTTCAAGAATATCCTTTAAAAGAGGATGCTTATAAGAGATGTTTTCAGGATTCATTTTATTTTTGATATATGCAGGAATAAAGTCCATTGGACCGGGTCTGTAAAGTGCAATACCTGCCGTAATATCTTCTATGTTTTCAGGAATAAGCCGTTTCATAAACGCACGCATTCCGCCGCTTTCAAGCTGAAATACGCCGTCTGTATCACCCTCGGAAATCATTTTATAAACCTCGGGTACATTATAATCAATATTATTAATATCAATATCAATTCCCATAGATTTCGCAATTTTTATAGTATCTTCGATAACTGTAAGATTGCGAAGTCCGAGAAAGTCCATCTTTAAAAGACCAAGTTCTTCAACCGTATCCTTTGTAAACTGCGTTGAAATTATATCCTCGCTACGTTGTACAGGGACATAGCTTGAAACGCTCTTTCCTGCAATAACAACGCCTGCTGCGTGCGTTCCGATGTTTCTTGGAAGTCCCTCTACCGCACGTGCAGTATCAACGAGTTTTTTTACCTGCTCTGAATTTTCATAGGCTTCCTTGAGTTTTGGGTTTTCAAGAGCTAAATCAAGTGTCATCCCAAGGTCCATAGGCACCATTTTTGCAATTGTATCAACATCACCGTAGGGCATACCTAAAACTCTGCCGCAATCACGTATTGCTCCTCTTGCCTTCATTGTGCCAAACGTACCTATCTGGCTTACGTTTTCTGCACCGTATTTTTCTATGACATAATTTATAACCTCTGCTCTGCGTTTAGGACAGAAGTCAATATCAATATCGGGCATACTGACTCTTTCGGGATTAAGAAACCTTTCAAAGATGAGATTATATCTTGTAGGCTCAACATCTGTAATTCCCAAAGTATATGAAACGATACTTCCTGCCGCACTTCCTCTTCCCGGACCTACGGGAATACCGTTATTTTTTGCATAGCTGATAAAATCCCAGACTATTAAGAAATAATCTGTAAAGCCCATTTCCTTTATAACACCAAGCTCGTAGTTAAGTCTCTCGTAAAGCTCGTCTGTGGGATTGTTATACCGCTTTTTTAGTCCCTCAATACATAATGAATGTAAATATTCAAAAGGGTCTCTGCCGTCGGGGACATCATATTGAGGAAGATGTCTTTCACCAAACTTAAATTCAAAACTACATTTATCTGCAATAAGCGAGGTGTTTTCAATTGCCTCGGGGGCATATGGAAACAAAGTTTTCATTTCATCCTCACTTTTAAGATAAAACTCCTCTGTTTCAAAACGCATTCTGTTTTCTTCGTCAAGCGTTTTGCCTGTCTGTATACAAAGCAGCACATCCTGATTTTTGGCATCGCTTTGCATTATATAGTGAACATCGTTTGTCGCAACAAGCGGTGTATCAGTTTCCTTCGCCAGTTTTACAAGCAATGGATTTAATTTTTTCTGTTCTTCGATTCCATGGTCCTGAATTTCAATATAAAACTCGTCAAAAAGCTCCTTGTACTCTTCTACAATTTCCTTTGCACGGTCGAAATTTCCCACCATTAATGCTTTTGGAATTTCACCTGCAAGACAAGCGGAAAGAGCTATTAATCCACCCTTATATTTATTAAGGACTTCCATATCGACACGCGGACGGTAATAAAAACCGTCAACAAAGCCTGCAGAAACTATCTGTATAAGATTATGGTATCCTTCATCATTTTTGCATAAAAGTACAAGGTGATTTGTTTCATTCTCCCCTCTTCCGCCACTTTTATCAGTTCTGTCCTTAGTTGTATATACCTCACAACCAATAATAGGCTTTATCCCCTCTGCAACGCACGCCTTATAAAAATCAACAACGCCATACATAACGCCGTGGTCAGTGAGTGCAATGGCAGTTTGCCCAAGCTCCTTTGCACGCTTTGGAAGCTCCTTTATACGTGACATACCATCAAGAAGGCTATATTCACTATGTACGTGTAAATGTGTAAACATTTTACAAATCCTCCGCTAAATCAATAAGCTTTTTCATACGCCTGCTTACGCTGCTTTTAGACATCTGTGGTGACATTTTTCTGCTAAGCTCTGAAAGCGGCATATCTACATTATCAAGGCGAAGCTTAGCAAGTGCCTTTGTATCTTCATCCAATGTTTGCCATACAGGAAGCTTTTGAAGTTTTAAAATAGCCTTGCACTGCTGGGCTGATGCGGCAATAGTTTTGTCAAGGTTTGCCGCCCTGCAGATGGAACTGCGGTTTGTTCGATTATTAAAGTCCTTTTCAATCTGTGTAACCATAAAATCCATCATCAGCTTATGTGCGCCAACGATATTTAAAAAGTCGCTTATACTGCTTGTATCCTTTAAATAAGTAACATAAAAGTTATTGCGTTTTACAGTATTTGCCCTTATTCCAAATTCTTCAAGAAGCTCTGTTGCAAAATAAGCCATATTTTCGTTATATGTTAAAAGCTCACAATCGTATCCTTTTTTAGGGTCTGAGATAGTTCCGCTTATTACAAACGCACCCCTTAAGAATGCCCTGCGTGAAGAATCTTCAGCACATACATCTTCATCAAGTGCAATTTCGCCATCTTCTGAAAAATAAACACCAGCTCTTTCGGCAACATCATCGGAAATTGAAATTGCGTAAGCTTTTCTGCCTTTTAGTATATCTATTGAAATTTCTTCATTTAGTGCCTTTTTTAAAAGGCTTTGAATTCTTGCGGCTGTTTCAGCTTTATCTGTTTTTAAAACAACTTGTCCATTCTCGAGATTTTCACCAAAAAGCATCATTGCGGCAAGTTCTGCCCTTGCATCGCTTTCGCTGAATTTCACTTCACATAATTCAGTTTTAACCATACTTGAAAAGGTAGCCATATTTATCAATCCTTAGTCATATCTCTGTGGCGTATAACCGCTTTAACGTCTCTGCTTTGAAGTAATTTGTTAATTTCCTCGGCTATGGTAACGCTACGGTGCTTTCCTCCTGTGCAGCCTATTGCAATAACAAGCTCGCTCTTCCCTTCCTCTATGTAATGAGGAATAAGCATTGTCAGCATATCATCAAGCTTTTCCAAAAACTGCCTTGATTGTTTATATTTAAGAACAAACTCCGCTACATCTTTCTCTGTTCCGTTTTGCGCTCTGAGCTCAGGTACATAAAAAGGATTAGGCAAAAATCTGACATCAAAAACCAAGTCTGCATCACGTGGAATGCCATACTTAAAACCAAATGACTGCAATTGAACACAAAAATAATTGCAGGCTTCTTTATCACCGTAGAACTCATATATTAATTGCTTTAGCTCCCTTGTGAGAAGCTGTGATGTGTCAATTATTTTATTTGCATTTTCACGAAGAAAAGAAAGCTTGTCCCTCTCAATAAGAATACCGTCGTCAATACTTCCTTCAGGCGCAAGGGGATGTTTTCTGCGGGTTTCCTTATACCTCTTTACAATAACACTTTCATCCGCCTCAAGAAAAAGTATTTCATATTTAAGGCTGTTCTTTCTGAATTCATCAAGCGCAGTGCCTATCTCAAGAAGTGCATCCCCACTGCGGATATCCACAACAACTGCTACGTTATTAAATTTATCACTTTCGTTATTACACATTTTCGCAAAAGGCAATAAAAATGCAACAGGCATATTATCAATACAGTAATAGCCTATATCTTCAAGAAAATGCATAACCTGCGTTTTTCCCGCGCCGCTCATTCCGGTGATTATTACAAATCTCATAATTTCTTAGCTCCAATACTTGACTTCTGTCTGGAGTAATACAGAATGTTTTTCATATACCTTTTCCCTGACATAGTCAATAAGTTCTAAAATATCTTTTGTCGTAGCATTTCCCGTATTAATTATAAAACCACTGTGTTTAGTGCTTACCTGTGCGCCGCCTATAGTTTTTCCTTTAAGACCTGCCTCTTCAATAAGTGCGCCTGCAAAATACCCTTCGGGGCGTTTAAAAGTACTTCCTGCACTCGGAAACTCAAGGGGCTGCTTTTCACGGCGTCTTGCAGCAAGGTCTGCCATTTTTTCTGCTATTTCTTCTTTATTTCCGGCCTCAAGCTTTATTGTTGCACCCGTGATTATACAATCTGTATCACTGAGCGCACTGTTGCGGTAGGAAAATTCCATTTCTTCACCGCTTACTACATATTCTTCACCTGATGGGTCAATAAAGCTTACCGCCTCAACAACGTCTTTCATTTCACCGCCATATGCACCTGCATTCATTATCAATGCCCCGCCGAGTGTGCCGGGAATTCCTGCGGCAAATTCAAAACCTGTAAGAGCTTCGTCATATGCCTTCTTTGCAATCGAAGATAAAAAAGCACCTGCTCTTGCAGTTATGCAGTTGTCAAATACATCTATAGAGGAAAACTCTCTGCCAATGCATATAATCGGCTTCTTTATACCGTCATCACTTACGAGAAGGTTACTGCCATTTCCCAACACATAATATGGTAATCGTGCTTCGTAAAAGAATTTAACGACATTCTTTAATTCATCTGTAGTGTGCGGATAAATTATCATATCTGCGTTTCCGCCCGTTTTAAATGTTGTAAGGTTTGACATTGAAACATTTCTTTTTATTCTGCTTTGGTCAATTACTTCGTACAGTTTTTCAATCATAGCCATACCCTTCCTATCAGAATAAGTCTTTCCCCGTCATTTCAATACCGTTCATCTGTTTGGTAAGTCTCTCGCTAAGCTCCTCTGCAGCGTTATACCCCATATTCTGCTGACGGTGGTTCATTGCCGCAATTTCAATAATACCTGCAAGGTTTCTTCCCGGTCTTACAGGGACGGTAAGAGAGGGAATGTCTATTCCAAGGATATTTGTAACCTCTTTATCAAGTCCTAAACGCTCATAATTTTTGCCCTGCTGCCAAAGCTCAAGATTTATTACGAGATTAATGTTTTCTGTATTTTTTACGGCACCCATACCAAAAATTTTCCTGACGTCTATGATGCCTATACCTCTTAATTCGATAAAATGTCTTATTATTTCAGGAGAACTGCCGACAAGTGTTTTTGCAGAAACTCTTTTAATGTCTACTGCATCATCGGCTACAAGTCTGTGACCTCTCTTTATAAGCTCAACTGCCGTTTCGCTCTTACCTACTCCGCTTTCACCAAGAAGCAGTACGCCCTCACCATACACCTCAACAAGAACGCCGTGACGTGTGATTGTCGGTGCAAGTGATACGTTAAGAAAGGCAATAAGAGCCGCCATAAATGCAGATGTACTTTCTTCTGTACGAAGAAGCGGAACAGAGTATTTCTTTGCGCTTTCAAAAAGCTCTTCTGTAATATTAAGCTTTCTGGTGATTACAATGGCAGGAATCCCCGTTTCCATAAGCTTGTCATAAGCAAGCTTTCTTTCCTCCACACTCTTTTTTATCATAAAATAGTTTTCAACCTTACCTAAGATTTGAATTCGGTCGCTGTCAAAATAATCGTAATATTGCTCACTAAGCTGAATTCCGGGTCTGTGTACGTCACTACACTCTATAAGAATATCGTCTATATTTTCGGGTGCATATACAACCTCTAAATGAAATTCTTTAATTATTTTTTCAAGCTTAACTTTTCCTCGGCGTGCTTCCATTTAATTTCAATTCCTTTCAATATCACTCTTGCGTGTTTTTAAGCCTTTCACTCTGAAAATGTGTTATAAGCGAGTCTATAATTTCATCAAGCTCGCCGTTCATAATAGAATCTATTTTATATAGAGTAAGATTAATTCTATGGTCACTTACTCTTCCCTGCGGGAAATTATATGTGCGTATTCTTTCGCTTCTGTCACCGCTGCCCACCTGACTTTTTCTCTCACGGCTTATTGCATCGTTTCGCTGTGCTTCTAAAAATTCATACAATCTGCTGCGAAGTACTTTAAGAGCTTTATCCTTGTTTTTATGCTGACTCTTTTCATCCTGACACGAAACAACAAGACCTGTGGGAATATGCGTTACACGCACGGCAGAATCGGTAGTATTTACGCACTGACCGCCGGGACCGCCCGCACGGAAAACATCTATTCTTAAATCATTTGGATTTATTTCAAGCTCGTCTTCTTCCACCTCGGGAAGCACAGCTAC
>JAFSBF010000215.1 GCA_017441965.1 Clostridia bacterium
AAACGCCTCCTCTTCCTAATACATGTAATAGTACCACCATAAACATAGATATAACTCTTAAACAATCGATACCATAGTTACGCTCTTTATTAAACATACTTATTTTCTCCTCCTTTAAAATAATTTAATACCTATTTAAACAAACTTTTACCAACACAATTATGCGGAACAGACTGCTTAGATGCAAATCATTTTTGCAATTGATTTTGTCAAGTCCGGACAAAAAAATCAAATAATTTTAATTTATCTGCTTATTTTTTCATTTCCATATATGGTAAAACTGTAAATCCGCATTTTTCATACAGCTTAACAGCTCTTTCGTTTTCTTCTTCTACTTCAAGACGGAATATGCAATCAGTATATTTTTTCAAAATAAAATCCATCAGCATTTTACCAAGACCTGCCCCTCTGTACTCGTCCTTAATATATATATCCTCAATCCAGAAACACGGCTTTCCGAATTCAGTGGAAAAGCTTTTTGCAATCATCGCATACCCTTGTATTTCTTTCAAGTTTTCAATGACATACCCTTCCAGATAAGGATTATCATTAATGCAGTTTTCTATATCACTCAGAAAAATTTCCTCTGACCCGTTAGTAAATACTGCAGGTGAAGTGTAAAACACACGCATCATTTCAAGGACAGCAGATTTATCTTTTTGGGTCATAATTCTTATTGTGCTGTTCATATTTCTTTCATCTCCGTATTATTTTTTTCCTTTTTAAAATATTTTTTCATATAAAGTATACATAATACACCCATAACAGGGAAAAGGCCTGCTGCAAACAGCCCTGCCCGCATACTTACTTGTTCTGCGCTTATATTAAGCATATCGGAAAGTTTAGAGGCAAAACCCGTCAAAGAAAATTTATCAGATATAATTCCAACTATCTGAGGGGCAAGTGACGCTCCTAAATCGCCACCTGCAGCAAGCAGTGCATAAATTGCCACACCTACGTTTTCAAATTTTTCTTCAACATAAATCAAAGTTCCGGGCCATAGCATAGATGTAAAAAGTCCTGTCAGGGCACATGATATAATTCCTATACCGCCGCTTAATGTTAAGCTTGCAATAAAATAGCATATAGCTGCCCCAAGCATTCCAAACAGTAAAATATTTATAATTTTTTTACCATACCTTGAATACAGTGTTCTTCCAATTCCCAATAGTGCTGCAAAGAAAGCTACACCTATAACATCACCATAAATTTTGGGAACTCCTATAGCATTTTCAATAAACCCTGATGCCCATTGCGACATTGTACATTCTGCTGCCCCGCCAAAGAATATGCATAATGTGCATAATATAATTCCTTTATTAAATATTTTTGTTTCTTTTTGTTCTGAGCTAAAATTATCAATTGCAGGAAGCTCAGCCTTTAAAAACATTAAAAATGCCATAAACGGCACAATTGACCAGAGCAGTGCAAGATACATCCAGTTTTCACTGCCGAAAGCAGTTATAAATAATGTACTTAATATTACTACCCCTACTACACCCCACGCATATGTTGAGTGCAGTTTACTCATTTCACTCTCGGGATTTTCACTTGGAATGGCCGCAACCACAGGGCTTAGCAAAACCTCACTTAACCCCGCAGCAACAGAAAATATTACGGTTCCCGTTAAAATCCACAAAAATGCCATTTCGGGGAAAAGCTTTGGCAAAACTGCATATAATATCAAACCGATAAACACAATCAAAGGTGTAACTCTTACTGCTTTATGTATGTTAAAATATTTATTAAAGAATGTAAATACCAAATCAATAATTAGTTGCGTAAAGTAATTAATTACTACAAGGAACCCAATCAAAGTAAAAGACAGATTATACATATCTCTGAATGTCAAAAATAAAAGAGGCGATAAATTAGCCGATACAGCCATTGTCACACCTGACAGATAACAGGCATTTTTTGTAAGTTTATATTTATCCATACCAATCACCTTTCGTCCCTCAAACAAATTTAAATTACTATGCTTACATCACCTGAATTTAGTGTGTAAAGCTTCCCGTCGTCTTTTTTTACTATGAGGGCAAATTCATCATCAATCCTGATAGCATCCGCCCGCTCTACCATTCCATTTTCAATAATATCAATGCGTTTACCCGTTACAAGGGACTTTTGTCTGTATTCTTGCAACATTTCACCTTTTTCACATTTGGTGTAAGCAGTTATAAATTCATTAAGTATCAGTGCAATAACTCGCTCTCTCATATGCTCTTTTTCTTCTTCAAAAAGTGCGCCTGCCCTCAGCTTAATATCTTCGGGGAAACCTTCTTCGGGAACTGTTACATTTACACCTATTCCCAAAATAGCATATCCGTTTTCCCCCAGTGAGGACTCTGTCAATATTCCACAGACCTTTTTAGAGTCAACATAAATATCATTAACCCATTTTATGTATGCCTTTTTATCTGTAAGCTTTTCAAAAGCACGTGCGCAGCATACTGCGGCATATGTTGTAATATATAGCGGATTTAACCTTTCATTCGGGCGCAGAAGAATACTCATATAAACTCCACTGCCCTTAGGCGAGTGAAAGGTACGTCCAAGCCTTCCCCGTCCTCCGCTTTGCTGCTCGGCAATTATTACGCAAAATTCCTGACCGCCCTCCTTTGCAAGCTCTTTCATAAGGGTGTTGGTGGAATTTACACATTCATATAAATCTATTTTCGGGAGCTTATAAATAAGCTCCCTTTCAATATATTCTTTATTCATTTTAGTCACCG
>JAFSBF010000216.1 GCA_017441965.1 Clostridia bacterium
GATAAAGGGTGAGGGACATTTTTCCGCAGTGTTTATAAAAAAAGGCGAAGAAAAGTATAAGAAAAGGATTATGCCCAAAACGGCAGGGAAGGATATAATTGAAAGCTACAGAGCTTTTGAAAAGGAAAACCTAAACGTAAATCTTGAGGGGAATTTTATAGCCTTTGGTGAAAATCTGTATCTTCTTCCGGGTGAGATGCTTTCCCTTGACAAAATTAAATGTATAAGACCTGGGCTTCTTCTCGGCGAGGTGCGTAAAGGTCGATTTATTCCGTCGCATCATCTTTGTATGTCGCTTGTGAAAGAAGATTTTAAGCGTACAATTGCACTTTCAGATGAAAAAATCAGTGACTATGTAAAGGGCAATTCAATACCCACAGACGGTGAAAAAGGATACGGCGCAATGCTTTATATGGAAAAATTCCCTATTGGGTGGTATAAATACAGTGACGGATATGCAAAAAACCATTATCCAAAGAATTTAAGAGTATAACAGGAGGCAATAAATATGTTCAACGTATGGCATAATGTAAACCCCGAAAGAATTAAAAAGGACGATTTTCTGGCAGTAATAGAAATTCCCAAGGGCGGACGAAACAAGTACGAGCTTGACAAGGAAACAGGAATGATAATTCTTGACCGTGTGCTTTATACATCGACGCACTATCCTGCAAATTACGGCTTTATTCCCAGAACGTATGCAGATGACGGTGACCCGCTTGACGTGCTGGTTTTATGTCAGGAGAAGATTGACAGCCTTGTTTTGGTGCGCTGTTATCCTATCGGAGTTATAAAGATGATAGATGACGGTAAGGTTGACGAAAAGATTATTGCCATACCCTTTAGTGACCCGACCTATGCGGCATATAAGGAGCTTGAGGAATTGCCTGACCACATTTCACGTGAGATTTCGCATTTCTTTGAAGTGTACAAAATGCTCGAAAACAAGGAGACTGCCGTAAACGAGGTTCTGGGACGGGAAGAGGCAGAAAAGGTTATAGAAAATTGCATAGCCTCATACAAAGAAAAAATTCTTGGCTGAAAGGAATAAAATATTATGGGTAAGCCATTATTTGTACTTGCATCTGCGTCACCGAGAAGAAAACAGCTTCTTCAGAGCATTGGTCTCAGTGCGCAGATAATACCTGCAAACATAGATGAGGACAAGCTAAAAGGTCTGCCGCCTGAAAAAATGGTTTCGCAGCTTGCAATGCTTAAAGCAACTGACGTTGCACGTTCGTTTAAAGGGGAAACGTATGTTATCGGTGCAGATACGTGCGTGTGCCTTGACGGTGAAATCCTCGGGAAACCGCACAATATTGCCGATGCAAAAAGAATGCTCCAAATGCTCAGCGGAAAAAAACACACAGTATACACGGGCTATTGTGTGGTGGATTGTAAAAGCGGAAACGCCACCTCAAAGTGCGAGAAAACTGAGGTGAAATTCCGCACACTCTCTGAAAAAGAAATAGATGCCTACATAAAAACACGTGAGCCTATGGATAAGGCGGGGGCATATGGTATTCAGGGAAAGGGCAGTATATTTATAGAAAAGATAGAGGGGGATTATTTTAATGTTGTTGGACTTCCCCTGTGCGCACTCTCGCAGATGATGCGTGACGAGTTTGGAATAGAACTTTGGTAAGGAATGAATTTAAATGAAAAAATTGGGTAAAAAGCATATTATAATATTTGCGTGCATAACCGCTTTGATACTTGCTGTTTCGATAGTTTCCTTTAAAACGGGGAATAATGCCGTGTCAAATATAATCGGCACGGTGATTTCGCCTGTGCAGAGCGGCACTGCTGCAGTAGTGCGGGGAACAAAAAATTTTGCGGTGAATATCTTTTCCTCGGGCAAAAACGCACGGGAGAATGAAAAACTTAAGGCAGAGATAGCATCGCTTAATGACCAGCTTCGAATGGTTGAGGGATATAAAACGGAGAATGAGAAGCTCCGCTCAATGCTGCAGCTTGCCGAGAGCCGCAGTGACTTTGAAAGTACGGCGGCAAACGTAATCGGCAGAAGCATAGACGAGCTTCACAGCACCATCACCATTGACAAGGGAACACGGCATAATATTAAAAAGAATGCCGTTGTATACACTGCCGACGGACTTGTAGGCAGGGTGAGCGAGGCAGGCTATAACTTTTCCAAGGTGCAGACAATATTTGATGCGGAAAGTGCCGTTTCGGCAATCTGCCTCAGAAGCGGAGATATGGGAATTGTAGAAGGCAGTTCACTCTCAACGGGTGGAATATGCACAATGAATTATATTGATAAATCTGCAAAAACAGTTGTGGGCGATATGGTTGAAACGTCTGCGGCAGGCGGAATATTTCCGCAGGGAATACTTATCGGAAAAATTACGCAGATAAAAGAAGATAACCGTGCACTTACCTTAAGTGCGGTTGTTGAAACGAGTGTTAACCCAAATAATCTTGACAAGGTCTTGGTAATAACCGATGTGATTGCGAAGTGAAAACAGTGAATAATCTGAAAAAACTGACGGGGATATACATAGTATTTTTGCTTCAATCCCTGATATTTGAAAACATCAGAATATTTTCCTGCCCGCCTGATATTCTTATAGCGGCAACGATTGTACTGTCAGTTTCGTCTGAAATTAAATCTGCGGCACTTTTAGGCGGCTTTGCAGGACTTCTCACAGATGTGATGTACGGCAGAGTTTTTGGTATAAATATCCTTATGTATATGTACCTCGGACTTTTAGTAAGTCTTGCAGTTGATAAGAAAAGTGATAATTCACCCCTCATAATGGGTTGGATTTCTTTTGTATGCATTGCACTAATGGAGATAGTTGTGGCACTGCTTAAATCAATGTTTGGTTATCCGTCATCGGCAGGATTTTTGACGGCAAACATTTTTGTAAAGGGTATTTTTGGTGCAATATTTGCGTTCTTATATGTGCTTTTAAGAGAAAAGGTGGCAAAACGCAGAAAGAAAGCACTTTCAGGTGAGGAGGATGCGCAGTGAAAACAAGACGTTATATAATTTTCTATGTGCTTTTTGCCCTCACAGCACTTATGATTGGTGCACGCCTTATAAATCTGCAGATTGCAAACGGAAATTATTACAGAGAAAAAAGTAATTCACGCACAGTACGAAGTGTGGAGCTTGCCGCACCGCGTGGCGAAATCCTCGACAGAAACGGACGTGCCATTGTTTCAAACAGAACGGGGTATAACGTATACATCCTTTCTAACCGTGAGCGTACAAGTGCCCAGCTTAATAAGGTTATAAATAACCTTTCAAAGGCAGTAAAGTCAAAGGGCAGATTTTCTGATGATGTACTGCCGATAAGTGTAACGGACGATAAATATGAATTCTATACGGCAAAGGAAGAAAGCCGTAAATGGAAAAAAACAAACGGATATAAGGAAAATGACAGCGCACAAAAGGTTATGGACAGCCTTTGTGAAAAATATGGTATTGATACGGAAAAATACACAAAGAAGAAGATTTTAGCGATTGCTGCAACACGTATTGATATGGTTAAGCGTGGTTTTTCAATGGCTTCACCGTATCTTTTTGCGGAGGATATTCCCATAGAGGAAATATCCGTAATAAAGGAGCAGGCGGAAAAATTCCCCGATGTCAGCATTATAACCCAGCCTGTGCGAAATTATCCGTACCCGACACTCGGCGCACACATACTTGGACGTGTGGGAATGATAAGTGCGCAGGAGTATGAGGAAAACGAGGATGACGGCTACAATATAAATTCACATATAGGAAAAGACGGAATAGAAAAGTACCTTGAAAAGCATCTGCGTGGCGAAAACGGAAGCGGTAGAATTGAGCAGACCCGGGGAGGGTACAGTGTAGGTCATAACGTTGAAAAAGAGCCGATAGCGGGAAAAAGCGTAAATCTTACAATAGACCTTGATATGCAGCTTGCAAGTGAAAAGGCACTTCGTGACACCATTTATGAAATCAGCAGTGCATCGGACAGTGCCGAAGGAGGACGTGATGCATCAAGCGGAAGTATTGTTGTAATAGACGTTAACAGCGGTGACGTTCTGGCAATGGCGTCATACCCGTCATATGACATTGAAAATTTCGGTGCTATGTATAACGAGCTTGTAAGTAACCCTTCAAAGCCGCTTTTTAACCGTGCACTTTCAGGCACATATTCACCTGCATCGACATTCAAGCTTCTTGTAGGTGCAGCGGCACTTGAGGAGGGTGTTATAACTACTGACGAGGAAATTTTTGATTCGGGAAAATACACGTATTTTTCTGATTATCAGCCTGCGTGCTGGATTTACAATCAAAAGGGTGTAACACACGGGTATCTGAATGTGTCGGAGGCTATTCGGGATTCGTGTAATATCTTTTTCTATGAAACGGGACGCAGACTTACCATTGAAAAGATAAATAATTATGCAACTCTTTTCGGCTTTGGTCAGAAAAGCGGAATTGAGCTTAGTGCAGAGGAAAAAAGCGGTGTTGTGGCATCGCCTGAAAACAGAAAGAAAAACGGCGGAATATGGTACCCCGGTGATACGTGCCAGACGGCAATAGGACAATCTGATACACTTGTAACGCCGCTGCAGCTTGCAAACTATATTGCAACAATTGCAAACGGCGGAACAAGGTACAAGCCGCATTTAATAAAATCACTTGCAGGCGAAGAAACGCAGAGAAAGAGTGAAGTCCTCTCTAAAATAAACCTGAAAGAGGAAAATCGCGCTGCAGTTGTAGACGGACTTCGCCGTGTTGTAACAGAGGGTACGGCATTTACTGCGTTTCAGGGATGCAAAATATCCGTTGCGGCAAAGACGGGCAGTGCACAGACCTCGGGCGTGTATACAAACGGTGTATGTGTTGCATATGCACCGTATGAAAAACCGCAGATTGCAATAGCGTGCGTCATTGAAAAAGCGGGCAGCGGTTCGCACGTGGCAAAGGCAGTAAGACGGGTTGTTGACAGCTACTTTGACAGCAGTGATGAAGACAATATGAAAACGAATGTCCTTGTAAGATAAAGGAGAGCTTTTGATGCTTAGTATTAAAGGTCGTGAAAATGAAATAGAGCTTTGCTTTAAAGAAAATATAACTTTTGAAGAGGCAAAGCAGGCACTTTTGCGTTTGAAGGAGGAAAACAAAACCTTCTTTGTAAAAGAGAATATAAAAATATCCTACAGCGGAATAGACCTTCGCTATAATGAGGAACTTGAGTTTTCAGAATTTCTCAAAGAGCTTTTCGGAAACAGTACCAATCTTATAAAAAAGCATCGCCTTTCGACAAAGCAGATTGAATATTCCCTTGATGATGATGAAAAAATCAGCCTTGTAATAAATAAATCACTTCGCAGCGGTGAAACGGTCACAGCGAGGGGTGATGTCATAATATACGGAGATGTTAACCCCGGGGCAACCGTTACGGCGAGGGGGAATATAACCGTGCTCGGCACACTTCGTGGAAATGCGTGCGTGACAGAGGGGGGCAGGGTGTTTGCCCTTAATATGCAGCCCTCGCAGATAAGGATAGGAAAGGTATATTCTTATAATAAAAAGGCGGAGAATGTAAAAAGTGCGTACGCAATAGCAGAAAATGACGAAATAATCTTGCAGTGTTTATAAAATCATAGTGGACGAGCTTTGAAAATTATGGTAAAATACCTGCGGAGGGTGAAAACAAATGAGTGAAGTAATAGTTGTAACAAGCGGAAAGGGCGGTGTGGGAAAAACCACAACCACCGCAAATATCGGTGCGGCACTTGCCCTTTCAGGGAAAAAAGTTGTAATGATAGATACCGACATCGGGCTTAGAAATCTTGATGTGATAATGGGTGTTGAAAACAGAATTGTATACGACCTTGTCGATGTTGTGGAAAACCGTTGTACATATACAAAGGCACTTGTGCGTGATAAGAGATATGAGGGGTTATTTCTTCTTCCTGCGGCACAGTCAAGGGATAAGAGTGCCGTTACAACAACGCAGATGAAGCATCTTATAAGACAGATGGAGGATAGCTTTGACTATATCCTTATAGATTGTCCTGCAGGTATTGAGCAGGGCTTTGAGAACGCAGTTGCGGCTGCAAAACGAGCGATTGTTGTTGCTATGCCCGAGGTTTCAAGTGTGCGTGATGCAGACAGAATCATC
>JAFSBF010000217.1 GCA_017441965.1 Clostridia bacterium
AAGGCGGATAAGCTCTGAATTAGCGTAATTATAGGTGATTACACCTGCTGAAACGGTGAAGCTATCACAGGCAATGCCAACTGCCATACCGCTTGTAAGGGCGGAAAGCTCTGCAGCCTTATTATTAAGATAAATCTCATACACGTCAACATCTTCAAGCTCAATTGTCTGATTGTCATAGCGCAGTACAACGGTTTCCTTCTCAGCATTTACACCCTCGATAACGCTTTGAAGGAGCATTGTCATATGGGCAACCTCATATTTACCGCTGCCGTTATCAACGAAGGTTATGCTGCCGCTCTTAAACGCATCAAAATATTTTTTTGCGGGAGTAAGCGTCTTTCCGTTTACAAGAAGATAACCGCTCTTTGGCATTGTAACGCTCTTTTTCCCGTCATAGGTAATTTTTACCTCACGCGAGCTTTCCGTTACGTTCTCAATATCATCTGCATTGAGTGTTATATTTTTACGTGCGCCCTCATTTACATAAATACTTACAACCTCGTTTCCCTTGTCACCGTTTGTTGTATAGTATTCTACATTTGCGCCCACAAGCTCATCAGGAACAAGGAGCTTTGTGTAATAGGTTGTTCCCGCAATGTTTACGTGATGGGGCTGCGTTCTTGGTGTCGCTATACCCAAATTTGAATTTGCAAAAACCTTTCCCGTGCGCTTTACTATATTCCATTTTGTATAGAAGCACTCGTCCCCAAAATCTACATTCTCCGGTGGGAAGAACTTTATGCTCATCGCATTTGCAAGGATTGATGCAACCTCTGTGGGGGTAAGTTTTGATGAATTTTGTATTCTCACACCCTTTAAAAGTCCGAGCTTATTTGCAATTCTGTCATATGCTGCATCTGTGCCGCCGTCATTTTCAGCAATAACGTCATAGCTGAGTGCGTGGATAAGCGCTCTGACAACATCCATTCTTGACACGGGCTGTGACGGTCTGAAATTGTTATCAGCGTCCGTTTCCATATAACCGAGTGCAATAAGTGTTGCAATATGACCGTAATTACTATTTCCCTTTATATCTGCGGCGTATTTTCCCTCTTCCTCACCGTCTGTTATAAAGTTTTCAATGTTGCGGTCAATTTTATTGAGGGCAACTGCGAAATCCTCCCTCGTAAAGGTTTCGGGGAGAAGGGTTACCTTCTCGGTAACATCAATAATTCCCAAATCGGCAAGGAGCTGAATTTCACTCTTATCTGCGGCATATACGGTTGCGGCAGGTAGGAATGAACAAACAAGCACCAATACTGTTACTAATGAAAATATTCGTTTTAACATTCCTTATACCTCCTTTACCGCATCTGCAAGACGGCACAGTATTGCGCACGCCTCCGCCCTTGTAAGAGAGCCTTTGGGATTAAAGTTTCCTAAATCGTCACCGCCAAAAATTCCTATGGCACTGACCTTCTTTATTGCATCCTTGGCATAATCTGAAACCTGTGCATCATCGTTGAAGGTTTTTCCCAATTGCAAAGTTTTTACGCCGTAGCTATCAAGCACACGTGCCATAATAACCGCTGCATCCTCACGCTTCAAATTACTACCTACTCCAAAGCTGCCGTCACCCGTACCTGAAATAAATCCGTTTTCAAGTGCCGTCATAACGTAGCTTTCATAATATGCACCGCTCTGAACGTCTGCAAACTCTGATTTATTCTGGGAAAGCTTTGTTCCGAGTGCACCGATAAGGATTTTTACAAAATCCTGCCGCTGTACACTTCCTGCGGGGTTAAATGCAGTTTCGCTGACACCGTTTATTGCACCGCTGTTATAAAGCTTTGCAATGTATTCATTTGCCCAATGTGTTTCTGAAACATCTGCAAAGGGGGTCGATGCAGTGCTTGGTGAAGGCTCTGTTTCTTCGTTTTCCTTAACGGGGTCTTTCTTGATGCCTCCACCGCCTCCGCCGCCGGAGCCGCCGTTTGAAATACCCGAATTGCCCTGACCCATATCAATGACGTTGTCACCTTCGCTATCGCCATCGTTTCCGCCACTTCCTGACTGGGTAGGAATTGAATCTTTGAAAAGCTTCTCTACACTGCCTTCACTTTCCGCAGCATCAAACTTTGTGCAGAGAGAGCATCCTGCAAGCACATTATTATAAAGCTGCGTTACATCATATGTTGAAAGGTTTGCATTTTCAACTATCGTACGTGCATTTGCAAAGTATGACGCATATTTTCCGTCTGCTGCTATGAGAGCTTCAAGTGCCTCTCTGTCCTGCGGCAGCGACCTGAAAAGTGCCAGTACGACATCTTCTTCAAAATCACTTTCAAGTTTTTCCTTTTTCGTATACTTTTCAATTTTAATATTATTTAATATTGTACTTTTTTCATTTTCCACCAATGTGGCAAAATCAGAGGTTTCCCCGATTTCAATATTCCAGTATTTTCCTTCGGTTGTGCCGTTAAACTCGCCAAGCACGCTGAGGGTATCTGCATCTGTGCAAAGTCGGGTCCATATAACCGCATCGTTCCACACCTTTACCATAGGCGTGTCCTGAATTGGCTCGGTTAGAAAAAGGGTATTTCCCTTAAGCTTATAGAATACCTCGTGGAAAGCTGCCTTATCGGTAAGGGGGTCTGTGTAATATGTAACATTGGCCAAAGAATTTTTCAAAACCTCCTTGGCAGGCTCGCGATTTCCGTCTTCATCACGCCAGCCATTAAAGTCCCCATCTACAATTTCTTCGAAGGTATCCTTATTTCCATCATCAAACTTTTCAGCCAAAAAGCGAACATCATCAACGCCCAAGTGGTTAAATTCACCTACACATTTATATTCATTAGTGTTAGGCGATTTCAAAAATTTAATGAAAACATAGCACTTGCCCGTCTGACGGCCATCTTTCATTTTAAGGTTACTAAGCTTAATCAAACCGTTCTCGCCTGCGTTTATCACTTGTGCATATTCGAGGTTGAGTTCTTTTAATGCAGCTGCAGTAGTCGCAGCAGAAAGAGCTGTCGCCATTTCCTCTTGTGTTTTGCCGCCTGACGGCAAAATCACAACTGAGGCAGGAGTTCCCTCCGCCGCAGCAGATGTATATGAAACATTAACAACACCTGTTGTCGCAGTTACAGGTTTAGTACCATCTGCCAACGCAGTACACGGGCACAAAAGCGCAAGGGTAAGTATTAATGCCAATATTTTTTTCATCAATAAATTCCTCCTTATCCTCGCTTTAATTCATAGGTTTTTTCGGTTACAAAGCGTCCGTCCTCCGAAACAACCTTTACAGTTATCTGCGAAAGGTCTGTAATATCAAGCTTTCCGCTCGGTTCTGTTTCGTTTCCGTTAA
>JAFSBF010000218.1 GCA_017441965.1 Clostridia bacterium
TATTTTTATTTGATATTGATATTTTGATAAAAATAGTATATACTTTTTTTATCAAAGTCACAGTGAGGTAAGTTATGGGCAACACAAGTCTTGCCAACCAAATAAAAAATTACATTGAAAATGCAGATAGCGGCACAGTTTTTGTTACTATCGACTTTTCTCATATTGCGGAAAAATCCAGAGTGGGTGTTATTTTTTCTCGTCTTGAAAATGATGGCTTGATTAGACGTATCATACAAGGTGTTTACTATAAACCTGAGTACAATGAATTTCTCGGTGAGTATATTGCACCTGAACCTGATGCAGTTGCTCACGCTCTTGCAAGAAATTACGGTTGGACTATCGTTCCTTGCGGTGATACTGCTTTAAATCTGCTCGGACTTTCAACACAGATTCCTGCCGTATGGGCTTATGTAAGCGATGGCACTTATAAGGAATACACTTATGCACAGACAACTATTAAATTCAAGCGGACAACAAACAAAGAAATCTCTAAGTTGTCATACAAAACCGCACTTGTGGTACAAGCGTTAAAAGCTCTCGGTAAAGAGAATACCAATGAAACCGTTTTAACAAAACTTAAAAACAATCTTACTGACAGCGAAAAGCAAGCTATGCTTACCGAAGCAAAAGCGGCTACATCTTGGATTTACGAATACATCAAATTAATTTGCAGAGGTTAAATTATGCTCAACATTGCTACTATAAACGAAAAAGACCGCAAAGCTCTGTTTCAGAACACTGCAGCGAAGATGGGACTTACAAATGCAATTATTGAAAAAGATTTTTGGGTGTGCTTTATGTTAGATTATCTTTTTCACCGTTGCGAATGGAAAGATAATATTGCTTTTAAAGGTGGTACAAGCCTTTCCAAAGCGTATGGACTTATTGAACGATTTTCAGAAGATATCGATTTGATTCTTGATTGGCGTGTTATAGGCTATGAACTTAACGAACCGTGGGAAGAACGAAGCAACACAAAACAGGATAACTTTAATAAAGAAGCAAATAGTCGGACTGAAACATTTTTGAAAGACACTTTTATGCCTGCGATTGCAGCTGACTTGCAGAATGAACTCAGCACAACTGTCAATTGCTACATAGATGAAACAGACCCACAAACAGTAGTTTTCGCATACAATCGTAGCTTTGATGATAACTCAATCCTCCCGGTAATCCGTCTTGAAATCGGTGCTCTTGCCGCTTGGACTCCTGCTGATGAAAGATTGATAACACCGTATGCAGCTGTTCAATATCCGAAAGTTTTTAATAAGCCTTCAACAAGTATATTAACAGTTCTACCCAAAAGAACGTTTTGGGAAAAAATTACAATTCTTCATCGCGAGGCATTTCGTCCCGAAGATAAGGCTTTTCCGTCAAGATACTCACGTCATTATTATGACTTGTATTGTATGATGAATTCACCAGTTAAGGATGATGCGCTTGCTGATATTGGATTACTTAACAAGGTTGTACAGTTCAAAGAAAAGTTTTACCGCTGTCCTTGGGCAAGATATGACGAGGCAAAAGTCGGCACACTTCGCTTAATGCCGCCCGAAAGAAATCTGCAGGTACTCAAAGATGACTACGACCATATGCAGAATATGATTTTTGGGGATAAGACTGACTTTGAAGTTATTCTTAAAGGCATTAAGCGATTGGAAATGGAAATAAACTGTAAATAAGAATTATAAAATTTAAAAAGAAGGAGGTGCTACTGATGAAGGGTGGTACTATTTACAAAGAAGGCAACAAATGGATATGGAAATCTCCTTATTATGAAGAAAACGGTAAAAAGAAACGAATACGAAAATCTTTTGATACCGAGGAACAGGCTATAGCTCAAAGAGAATTATATTTTTCATACCTTAAAGGTGGAAAAGTCAATAATTTTATTGAAAAATTAACAGTGCGTCAAGCTTATGAAAAATGGATAGCTATAGAATGGAATAATGAAGAACATATTACATTCAATACTCAACGAGGGTATGTAAATGTGTATGAAACCCACATTTTACCATATTTAGGAAACTTGCCTATCGATAACCTTAATGTCAAACCATTTAATCTTCATTTACAAGAACTTGCAAAAAAAGGTAGAAGCCGAAAGACACTGCTTAATATTAAACAGGCGCTCGTTAAACTTCTTAAATATTGTAAAAAACGTGGATGGATTGACGTAAATAATGAAGATGGAATAAAAATCCCAGATACATTAAAAAGTAATCGTGCTCGAGTCGTAAATATTATTTCCCAAAGCGAATATGAACTTGTTTATAATCATATGGCACGGCAATGCTCGCAGTACGCTCCTTTTATCAGTTTTTTAAGGCATACGGGGATTCGAGTTGAGGAACTGAGTATAAAATTGAGCGATATTAACGGAAATCATTTAAAAATCAGACGAGCAATCAAACGTAGAGGCAAAGAAGATAACATAAAAAAACTTACCGTACAGTTTCCGATTACCTTAAAACGGATGCATCATATAGAACGGTTCCTTTAAGCAAGGAAGGTAAGCAGGCGATAATAGATGTTTTGGAATGGAAAGAAGAAAACGGAATAAAGAGCGACTATATTTTCTGTACCCGTACAGGGGCACTTATTGAAGAAAGAAATATTCTGAGAGCTTTTCATTCGGCTTGTGATGCGGTAGGTGTTGAACGGCGAGGACTTCATAGTTTGAGAAAACTTTTTTGTAAAACTTTAAAAGATTTACCACTCGACTGGGAACAAGTGAGAATTATTATGGGTCATGAAAGCGTAAAAGTAACCCAAGACTATTATTATAGTATGGATACTGACGAAATGGATGCTATAGCAGAACGATTATCTAAAATTACTTGACCACTTTTTCGACCATTTTTCCAGAAAAAACTCGAAAGAAATGTTTATGACGAAAAAAAATCAGTGAAAAAGCGTAAAAACGTAATGTTATTTCACGCCAGATCGCAAAATCCAGCAAAAAAAGTTATGCAGAAGAAATGCTCGTTGGACTCATAACCCGGAGGACGTGAGGTTCAAGTCCCACCTCCGCAACCATAAGAAACTCAATCATCCTTTTAGATGGTTGAGTTTTTTCTCGTTGTTTAGCGGGACTTGAACCTGAGAAGGTCTGAGCGTTAAGAAAACAGTCCTGTGGACTGTTTTCAGCGAGGAGCGTGAGGCGGGTACCAAATGCGGAGCATTGGGTCGCCGAGCGAACAGTATGCGGAGCATACGTTCAAGTCCCACCTCCGCAACCAAAAGAAAATCCGTTCTCGAAAGAGAATGGATTTTCTTTCTATTATTCACTATTCATTGTTCATCATTCATTATTCATTTGTGACAGAACGGATTTCAAATGAATAATAAAGATTGAAGTCGCTTCACTGATGAATAATGAATAATCCCTACCAAACCACAAACCCACCGTTTTCCGTTTTGAGGATTAGAGTGCAGCGTAAAAACTGCACTCTTTATTTTTTGTCTGCCTTGCTATTTTCCAATATATACGCTATACTTATTTTAAATAAAGCAGCAACACTTTTACATACAAAAATATGAGGAGAAATAGCTATGCTCAGAAAAAGACAGGTCCACCTTGATTTTCACACAAACGGCACCTTGCCCGTAGGCAAGGACTTTTCAAAGGAGCAGTTTCAGGCAGCGCTTAAAGAGGGTCACGTCAACTCGATAACCGTTTTTTCAAAGTGCCACCACGGCTGGAGCTACCACCCGACCGAGGTTAACGAAATGCACCCGTGCCTTGATTTTGATTTACTCGGCGCACAGCTTGAGGCGTGCAGGGAAATTGACGTAAAGGCGCCCGTTTATATTTCCGCAGGCTTTGACGAAAAGGAATACTTAAAGCGCCCCGAGTGGCACTGCGTTGTAAGCCCCGACAAGAAAAGGCAGGCCGAATACGAAAACGA
>JAFSBF010000219.1 GCA_017441965.1 Clostridia bacterium
AACGGGAACATAGTTAATCTTGATATTGCACAGAAAATAGGCGGCTGGGTGGAGGAGCTGGACAGGAATTTCAACGTTATAAATGTCTACGGTGAAAAGCGTACAGACAATAAATTTTACACACCCGCACAGCTTCTGGACGTTACATCCTCCAACGGCAGAAGCGAGTATATAGGCTTTTTCATTCAGCGTGAAAAGGTAGGCAAAACCTTTCTCTGCCTTTATAGGCGTGATGTGATGTCGCTTAATCCTACCCTTGTTTTAAACAAGGTTGGTTTGTACGGTACTCCCGATATTTCTTTGATTTTCTTTCCTCTTGCCGTTATTGAAATGGTGCTCATAAGCCTTTATCTGAAAAAGAAGATAAAAAAACCCCTCGACAAATTGCACAATTCCATAAAAAACGGACAACAGAAAAAAGCCCTCCTATGGTATAATGAAAACAAATACCATAGGAGGAATTTTTATGCCCAAAGAAAGGAGGTTACACAATGCATTACCGTTCAGAAGCTAAGATTATAGGTGAAAGGAGTGTGATCCGATTATCTCACCGCTGTTACTTAAAACTGCAGCGGTTAAACTATATCCCAACTCCTACAAAATAACAAAAACTGTATTTTCTGTTTTGTTACAACCATATGTACTATAGATTTTGTATGCCGAAGTGTGATGTAAATATATTTACATTGCCGCCGCACGGACGGTAGCCTTATATTCTATAATATATTCCCCGAGAATAACAGCTCGGTCTTCAAGGTCCTGTTCAGGTATGAACTTCATCGACTCACTCCAATACATAGTTTTTCTTTCCATGTATATGCGAGGGAGGATGGGAAAATGAGGTTAAGTGGCATAATCTGAAAAAAAGTCCACCTGACTGGGGCGTGTCATTTACTTGTCCGTACTTTTGGACAGGTTGTGTGATATAATTATAGTAACGATATGTAACAAGTAAATTTCGGAGGTAAAGGTTATGTTTTTATTCTGGTTATTTTTAGCTCTTGCAATCGGTGCTCTGGAAAATATAACTGACAGTTATCAGGCGTACAAGCATCCTTATGAAACACCCGATTGCTTCAAGAGAAAATATTAATGATCTTAAGCATGATATGTACGGCAATACAATAAGGCAGGTTAAAAAGGATAATTAACGGAATGGAGGAAAATCGCTATGAAAAAAGAAATTGCATTATTGGTCGCATTAACAGGAATGAATGTTGCGTTAGGCTATATCGGCAAAAAAGTCAATGAAAATTATGTGCAGAAAAAATGTACAGAGCAAATGAAAAAAGAGTTGCGTAAAGAAAGGAAAGTTGATGTACATAATGAAGGTATGTGCTGGAATTTGAAAATGCCTGTGCCATACGGTAGGGAACACATGAAAAATATCAGAAACATACTTTATTCGCTCAGAAGTGATTATATAGATTATATAACAATCAATTTTCAACGGTGCATAGAATCTGAAGCATACGGAACGGCAACTTACATCCAGGCTACAAGACGTAAAGAGGCATATCAGATCGAGCTGCATTTTGAAGATGATGATGACAATATGCGTCAGTTTGCACGTTTTGTTCCTGATCTTAACAATGCAATGAAAATATTTGAGCAGGTACTGGTAAAGGGAATTATCCCTGATATGAGCAAGTGGTTTGAGTTCGGAAACTACATTTTTGCAAAAGCTGACAGCAGTATGAAGGCGGAGTCTATCAGAAGTTTTTATGATGTAACCCCTGAGGAATTAGAGCACCTTTATGATAACGCTGAAACAGAAGAAGATCTGGCGGATCTTCTTAAGCAGATAGGGGAGCATTGCAGTGAAGCAGAAGATTGCACATATGATTATGAAACAGATACACAGGAGTATATTTCAGCACGTGAACTGGCAGATAAGTGGTGGGATTTATTTGCTAAGGTTGAACAGGATATATTCAACATATTAAAATCAGAGGGTGTTGAAATTTCCGAGAGAGGACATATAAAGGACCTGAACACTTTTATGAACAGGAATGGATATAATTACAGAAGTGGATGGTGGCAGAAAAGGGAGTGAAATATGAGATATTATGATCCTGAGATTTTAAAGGCGGTTTATTTACTTTGGGTGAATGATTTTAATATGAAAAAAGTTATATTGAAATCAAATGTACAGTGCACGGAACAGATCGAATGTTATGAGCTTAACGATGAGTATTTAAGGCTGGATTCATTTTATGAAAAAGACGATCTTGTCTATTGCATTGAATGGGCAGATAATATTGAATATGCTCAGAATAATATTTTTGAAGATGCGTATCTTTATTGAGAGAACGCAGGTTTATGGCTTTGGAAAGTCGGTTGCGCAGAAGGCACGGTGGAAGGCTGAAAAGGCTCTTGACAAATATGCACAATATCACTATAATAAAAATGGAAATATTATTGTTACGGATGATTGGAAAGAAAAAAACAAGCCGACCATCCCTCAAAAATATAAGCCATATGCTGTTATTGAAACTAAAACTACTGATAAAAACGGTAACGTTCAAATTGATAGAAGTTATTATGATGAGAACGGCGCACTTAAAAAGCAAGTACATAGCGGAAATCACGGCAAACCTAAAATGCATCCTTACGGACAATATGGCGAGCACAAACATAAATACACCTGGATTGACGGACAGAAACACCCTGATAGAACAACAGAAGAATTGGATGCTTTTGATAAAAAGGAGAATAGTGATATAATATGAAAATATCAGAAATAAAAGATAAAATTTTGTCGTTTACAAATGATGTTATTCTGATATATAATTCTGAGGAAATATTTATTAACCCTTGGAACGATAATAAATTTGAATTGGAGTATAAGGATATTTGTAAAACATACAACAGCATTGATGATTTATTATCTGATAAGATTTATGGCGGCAAATCTTTATCGGAGATTGCTTCACTTATAACAGAGTAACTAACCGCCCTCGCAAGGCGGTTTTGTTATGCCTACAACTTAATAAATTCAAGCGTTCCGTTCTCCAACTGTTGGAGGACAGGGCGCTTTTTTATTTCCAAAAGGAAGGAGGTTATTTAATGCATTACCATTCAGAAGCTAAGATTATAGGCTGAAAGGAGTGTGATCCGATTATCTCGTGCAGACTTAAAATATATATTAAGTTTTTTTGCGTAAAAATGTGTCAATACAGAAATTTATATTTTTAACAACAATATTATTGCAATTTGATGGGATATGTGTTACTATGAAGGCAATACCGCTTTTGCATAAATTCTGTGCGGTTTTACATGAAATAATCTGCGGAGGTAATTTTTATGAGTGTATATATTGATGACAACCGTCTTGTAATAAGAAACGGAAATTCACAGGTGTGGATTGAGCCGTGGGGTGAAAATTCATTGCGTGTGCGTATGACTGCCGAGCCTGAAATGGACAAGCACGACTGGGCGTTGTGCGAGCCTGTGAAGAAGTGTAAGGCTGAAATCCGCAAAGAAACTGTTGACACAACTGACCCGTGGTACAAAAGCGAGGAGTACGCTCATTACCATCAGAAAGGGGATAATTACTACATAACAAACGGCAAGATTACCGCAAAGGTTGACTATGAGGGGCAGATCAGCTATTACAATCAGCGCGGCGAAGTTCTTACCGAGGAATATTGGCGCAACCGAAACCGCCTTAACAGATACTGCACCTCATTGAGATTGCCTGCAAGGGTGCTTAAATGCAGCAAGGGCGGCACGGATTACGAGCTTACCGCACGCTTTGAAGCATATGACGATGAAAAAATATTCGGTATGGGACAGTATCAGGAAAAGCACCTTGATAAAAAAGGGGCGTCGCTTGAGCTAGCACACCGTAATTCCCAGTCAAGCGTACCGTTTTTTCTTTCAAGCAGGGGGTACGGTTTTCTCTGGAATAAACCTGCCGTAGGTACGGTCACATTCGGTACAAACAAAACCGAGTGGTACGCAAAATCAACACAGAAGCTGGACTAC
>JAFSBF010000220.1 GCA_017441965.1 Clostridia bacterium
CCGTTTACTGTCACTTTGGCAGGAATTTTTTCGTCATCGGTAAAAACATACGTTGCGTGTGGCATAATTATCTCCTTTTAGTTAACAAGATTTCACTTTTATTCTCAATTTGTTCATTAACCTTCCGTCTTAGTTTTAATAAAAACTCGCTATTTCTCGGGTAGGATTTAAAGGTAATTACTTCGCCTGCAGTTTCATCAATCAGGCGAATAACTTCATCTCTTCCCACCAATTTTTCAAGCTTTTCAAGGGCTGCTACATCCTGTATCATCTCATAAAACACTTTTAGTCTGAGTGATGGCAGTGCGCAATCCTCCCCCGGATATACTATAAACGCATCTCCGCCCGGAAAACCGCCATAGTTGTCAGTAATGCGATGCGGGTCGCAGAAAAAACGTGAAAGCTGAGAATAATAGAAATTATACCCCCAATGCAAAAACCCCTGTATGTTATATCTATAAAGCTGTACACCTAAAATTCTGTTCCGGTAGGAGGGCATTGCGAGGAAACGGTTTGCCACGTTGTTATACTGACTGCAGCAATAATATGCCCATAAATCAGGAACATTTTCCCCGATAAACTTCTCAATGCTCGTTGTTGATACAACAGGCTTTTTTACAACACCCTTTTTATAGAAATCAAGGCTTGACAGTGCATCAATAACATTACATCCTTCAAGATATTTCTGCGCAACTTCCTTTGCAGCAAGATAGCTCTCTAAATTATCTTTGTTCGGCTCATCTGATATATGAAAATATGTATTCTTTAAAAGACCTCTTTCCGAAAGGAATTTGCGAAGTGACGGGATAAACTGCGACAGAAAATTTGAATATTCATTTGAAGTTGCCTCTGTTTCCCAGCCAAAAAGCTTTACCATTTTTCCATTTTCCTCTGCAATAACCTTTGGCGCACATTTTGCGCCCCACTGTGTAAACAGATGTGAAATTTCTATGTATTTAACATTATGCCTCTGCATAATTCCTATCCATCTTTCAAGCTTTTCATACCCAAAGCGATAGCACTCACCCTCTTTAAAAACATCAACAAGCTGAACTGTCGGACGCTCTGCCCCTACCTCTGTATCAAGCGGTGGGGTAAGCACAGGGGTAAGGAGCATATTTATTCCGTTCTCCCCTGCCATTTTTATATAGCTTTCGATAAGCTCCCAGTGCCTTTGGCTGAAAATCTCAACCTTGTGTGCATCAGCAATGCAATCCGCATAAAACCACTGTGTAAATATACGCTCTGCAGGCTCTTTTTCAGCATCAATAACGCTAAGGTCAAAGCATATACTTTCGCATACATTCTCCTTTTCGCTTTTGAAAGTTACTGTAATAGTGTGGTTTCCGCTTGTTATGCTTGCAGATGTTTTTAGTGTTACCCATATACTTCTCCACTGATAAGGCGACACCAAAAACTCTTTATTTTCTGCAGGGAGAAGCAGGTCTGGAAATAACCCGGGTTCCTTCGTTATATAATCCTCATCTTCACAAAACGGGTATATTGGAAAGGAACAAGGGACATTTTCCACGAGATAAAGCTCAGCACTGCAACCCTTTGGCGCATCTATGCTGACATTTGCCATAAAGCTTCTTTCTTCCTTAGCTTTAAAGGCAATCTGGTAGGAAATTTCCTCACCACGTAGTACAGAATTTCCCGTATATCCTTCCCGTATTTCTTTGTCATTTAAAAATATTTTTTCCAGTGACGAGCATTGCTTTAATATTATATCATTCATTTTCTATCCTCACTTAATATAAAATTTAAAATGAACTTCCTTTTCATTAAGCTGGTATTTCTCAAGAAGCTGCGGGCCGCAGCTGCCCGAGCCTATTCCCGACACCTTATAATCTATACGAATATTTGTAAAGCCGTTTTTGTAAAGCTCATCCGTATGCATTGCATCGGTCAGGGCTTCCTTTGTATACTGCGATACATTAAACTCAAATTCGCCGTCTGTGAAGAATGTAAGTCCACTGCCCATTTTCAGAAGCTTTGCACGTGTATGGTTTCCGTGCTCCTGCGGCATTACATAATTTACATATTCATTTTCCGCACTGCTCTCATACATTCCCATTCGTGCGTGATGGTGCATATCGCAGTAGTTTTCACCCTCACCCATACCAAAATATGTAAAGGTGTCATTTGGGCAAGGTGATGTAAATTCAAAACCAAGTCTTGGCAGGAAGATTTCAAGACTCTCACGTACGTTTCCGTTAAGTGTTATCTTAATTTCCCCATCCTTAAAAAATTCATACTCTGCGGTGTACTTAAATATAGGAAGTCTTGCCACACCTGCAAGTGCACCTGTAACAGTTATTTTGTTACCCTCTGCCTCACAGGAATATACCTTTGAAAACAGTATATTCATATTTTCACCTGCAAGGTTATCACCGTTTACAAGTCCCCACTGTTTTTTAACCTGTCTGTCATTGTCGGTGGGTGCCCTCCATAATGAGAGCTTTGACATTGCTGCAAGCTGCTCCTCCCCGTTTTTGATAATGCTTTCAAATGCACCGTAATGCTTATTGAATATATAGCTGTAGTTTTCGCCATTTATATAAAATCTTCCGTTGTCAAAATAAATTTCGTCTATCGGCTGACTTATTGAAGCTTTTTTCACACTCACGGGTAATTCGTGTTGTTTTCTCGCCCTTTCGTCACCGTTTTTATCAAGGAGAGTTATGTTAAGATACGCTCCGTAGGTACATTCCTGCGGAGGCATAAACGGCATGTCAAGTACCGCTTGTGCGTGTGGTTTTATTGACAGATTAACTGTTTTTTCGCAAAGCACCTTGTCGTCAACATAAAGCTCCATTTTAATATCATATTCATCAAGGTTTGTAAAATCATATTCGTTAAAGAGGGTGATTTTTCCATCCTTATATTCTGAATCAAACTGCTGATACGAATATTTAATATCAAGCGAACCTGCCTTAAGGCTTCTGTCTGCAAAAACCATACCGTCGCAGCAGAAATTCCCGTCATCCGTCAGTTCTCCGAAATCACCGCCATATTTTTGCACACCATCCTCAATAGCAACGTGGTCTGCCCATTCCCATATGCATCCGCCAATAAATTTGGGGTGTTTTTTAAACATTTCCATATAATCGGAAACATCCCCGGGACCGTTACCCATTGAGTGGGAAAATTCACAGAGGAAAAACGGCAGCTTCTTTTCTTCATCGTCTGCGTATTTCTGCATATAGGGAAAGCTTGAATACATTCTTGAATGCACGTCAACATTGCTGTCATCTCCCTTTCTTGTTGCATCCTCGCAGTGGATAAGACGTGAATTATCACGACTACGTGTCCACTTTATCATTTCGATGTGGTTTTCTCCGTGACCGCTTTCGTTACCCGTTGACCACATAATAATCGAGGGATGGTTTTTGTCACGCTCCACCATACGTGTCATTCGCTCTAAAAACATTTCACGAAAATCGGGATTAACGCAGGGCCAGATGGGGTCATCAATATCATATATGTAATTCTGTGTTCCCATTCTTGAAACATATCCGTGAGTTTCGAGGTCTGCCTCATCAACAACGTAAAAACCAAGCTCGTCACACATATTCAAAAATTCAGGTGTCGGAGGATAATGTGATGTACGGATTGTGTTTATATTAAGCTCCTTCATCAGCATTAAATCTTTTCTGAGGTCACTTTCAGACATTGTCCAGCCCTTCTGCGGATGCGTGTCGTGATGGTTTACGCCGCGAAGTATAACGGGCACACCATTTATGAGAAGCTCACCTTTTTCAGATACCTTTATATCACGCATACCAACCTTAAAGGGAATAAATTCAGTCTTTCCCTTTACAACGACCGTGTAAAGGTGCGGTTTTTCTGCATTCCAGAGTACGGGATTACTTAGGTCAGCAATTTTGTCACCATCGTAAATTTCATAATTTTCAGCATCAACTATGATTTTCTTTGTATCTGCCTTTATGTAAACATCCTCGATATGCTTCTCTTCTCTTGAAAGAAGGTATACATCACGGAAAATTCCGTTATAGCGCATAAAATCCTGATCCTCAAGATAGCTTCCCACACACCATTTTAAAACCCTTGCAGTAATGATGTTTTTACCTTTCTTAACAAAGGGTGTGATGTCAAATTCCGCCTGCATATGCGAAACCTGCGAAAAGCCTACATACTCCCCGTTCACGTATAAAACCAGGCAGGAGGAAACGCCCTCAAACACCGCATAGGTTTTACGCTCTGCCCACATTTCATCAAGTGTAAATTCACGCTCATAAACGCCGCAGGGATTATCATCGGGAACGTACGGTGCATCCACAGGGTGCGGATAGTTGTAATTTGTGTAGCCGGGTTTTTCATAGCCGAGGCTCTGCCAGCACGACGGCACAACTACGCTGTCCCACGAAGTGATTTTTTCAGGCACGTCAATGTCACGCTTAAAGAAAGCAAAATTCCATCTGCCGTTTAAAAGCTTGTAATAGGCGGAATTTTC
>JAFSBF010000221.1 GCA_017441965.1 Clostridia bacterium
CTACCTTCTGATATTCGTGAGATGTTCTGAAACCATCAAAGAAATGAAGTAAAGGAACTCTTGACTTAAGAGTTGTAAGATGTGCAACAGCACCAAGGTCCATAGCCTCCTGCGCATTTACAGAGCAGAGCATTGCATAGCCTGTCTGACGGCACGCATATACGTCCTGATGGTCACCGAAAATTGAAAGTGCATGTGAAGCAAGAGCACGTGCAGATACGTTAATAACTGACGGAAGAAGCTCACCTGCAATCTTGTACATATTGGGAATCATAAGAAGAAGACCCTGAGAAGCAGTATAAGTAGTGGTAAGAGCACCTGCTGTAAGAGAACCGTGAACTGCACCTGCAGCACCGCCCTCAGACTGCATTTCAGCAATCTTTACCGTTCTTCCGAATATGTTCTTCTTTCCTTTTGCAGCCCATTCGTCTGTAACCTCAGCCATGTTTGAGGAAGGCGTAATGGGGTAGATAGCAGCAACGTCTGTAAACGCATATGAGACATATGCGGCAGCGGTGTTACCATCCATGGTTTTTTTCTGTCTTGCCATAATGTTTACCTCCTTGTATGTTAAAAAATTACACTTGATAAAAAAGGTATCAGTATCATGCATAGCGTAATACTGCACGATACTTACCACATTACAGTATAACTCTTTTTATTTGTTTAGTCAAGTTTTTAAACCTAAAAACTGAATATTTTGATGCTGAAATGAATATATTAGATAGTTTCGCCCGATATTTCCTTTATAAGCTCGCCTATTTCCTTTTCTGCCTGCTTCATTTCAGCTATAAAGGATGCGGCACTTATACGGCGTGCACCGCTGCCCAATATTATCATCTGTTCTAAGGCATCACTCGTTGCAACCTGCACGTGATACTTCTTCCCAAGCTCATGTGCCGCCTTTTCAATATACGCATCGGCGGTCTGCGCCTCCTTTGTATATACAACGGTAATATTATGCACCTTTTCAACCTCGCCACGGTTTCCCTTAACCTTGTACGCATCAAAAACGAGGATTACCTCCTGCGGTCTTATCGCTTTGTAGGAGCATAGCTTGTCAATAAGCATATTACGTGCATCCTCAAGGCTGTCCTTTGCAATTTCCTTAAGCTCATCCCACGCAAAAATTATATTATAGCCGTCAACCAGTATATACCCGGGGCCTTGCTTCTGCGGCATAGAGCGCACCTTTTTCTCCCTTACAACATCCCTGGGAGTTTTCATTGCGTTGTGGTTTTTATGCACGATTTTTCCGTAGGTGCGTTCAAATATTTCTATAAGCTCGTCCTCGTCATAAACTATTGCCTTTTGCCTTATGGTGGGGGTTTTTATCTCCTCTTCCTTTTTGGGTGCAAGAACGCTGGGAAGATGCATATAATCCAGCACTTCGTTCCATGGCACAACAAAGCCTGCCCCCTGCTTACAAAAAACGGAATCGGCACTGTTTTCAAGGTCGGCATCAGCGTTGTATGAAATTTTCTCAATCACTTCATCAGTATTGTGGCACACATCATATCCGCAAAGTGCCACAGACATCTTTCCAATACCACGTGTATATCCTGTCAGTATTTTCTGATATCCCTCAACTGTAGCAACAGGGGCTGTACCCGTTATACGTGCACTGTCTTCAAATATCTCAGGTGCATCAATACGTGCATACATTTTTTCAAGATCTGTCATTGCCCTGCCCACATTCTCAGCAGGAAGCTCAACTAAAAATGAATAATACGGCTCTAAAAGAACACTCCGGGCACACCGCAGACCATGACGCACTGCACGGTAGGTTGCCTGACGGAAATCTCCGCCGTCAGTATGCTTTAGATGTGCCTTTCCTGCCTTCAGCGTTATTTTCATATCTGTAATTGGTGAGCCTGTCAGTACGCCTATATGATTTTTTTCCTTTATATGCGTTAAAATCAATCTCTGCCAGTTTCGTGAAAGCTCGTCCTCACTGCAGTCAGCTTCCACCACAATACCGCTTCCCCGTTTAAGAGGCTCTAAAACAAGATGCACCTCTGCATAATGTCTGAGCGGTTCATAATGACCGACACCCTCTGAAAGCTCTGCAATAGTTTCTTTATATACGATGCTGCCCTGCTCAAACTCAACATTAAGGGAAAAGCGTTCCCTTAAAACACGCTGCATTATTTCAAGCTGCACCTCACCCATAAGGCGTATATGAATTTCACCGAGTACACTGTTATAAATAACGTGCAGACGGTTTTCCTCCTCTTCAAGCTTTTTAAGCTTTGCGAGGGCAACACGCATATCAGTGCCGTCCGTAACAGTAACCTTATAGGTAAAAACACTTTCAAGCACGGGCGTGGGGGCATTTTCTTCCATTCCAAGTCCCATTCCCGCATACGTTTTAGTAAGACCGCATACGGCACACACATCACCAATAGTTGCCTCCGGCACGCTTTTATACTTCGCACCCGAATATATGCGTATTTCGCTGACCTTTTCCTCTGCATCTCCATACTCTATTTTATCACGGACACAAAGAGAGCCTCCCGTTATTTTCATATGTGTCAGGCGTACTCCCTTTTCATCCTCCGATATTTTAAACGCCTTTGCCCCGAAAGCAGTGTCGTTTTCATACGTTACCATAAAAGAGCTGAGTGCATTAAGAAGCTTTTCAACACCATCAAGCTTCAGTGCTGAGCCGAAAAAGCAGGGGAAAACCTTCCTTTCATAAATTGCACTGCTTATATCTTCTTTTTCTATGTTTTCAGTTTCAAGAAACTGCTCCATCAGATTTTCATCGCACAGGGCAACCTCTTCCGCCATATTATCGTTCTCAAAATCAACGCATCCTGATGAAAGCTTTTCTTGAAGCTGTGCTATCAGCTCTTCCTTAGTGAAATTTGATATATCCATCTTGTTTACAAAAACAAACACGGGTATACCGTGTCTTTTAAGAAGCTTCCACAGTGTCTGCGTATGGCTCTGCACACCGTCAAGACCGCTTATAACCAAAATTGCATAATCCATCACCCATAGCGCACGCTCCGTTTCAGCGGAAAAATCTACGTGCCCCGGTGTATCAAGCAGCGTCACCTTCATCCCTTCAAGCTCCATTACCGCCTGCTTGGAAAAAATGGTGATGCCGCGCTCCTTCTCCATCAAATCCGTATCAAGGAAGGCATCCTTGTGGTCAACCCTGCCAAGAGTGCGGATTTCACCGCATTTATATAGCATCGCTTCTGAAAGCGTGGTTTTTCCCGAGTCAACATGCGCAAGTATTCCTATTGCTGCTTTTTTCATCATTAATTGCCCTCACCCACTTTTTTTCTCTGTTTTTCAAAACCGCAAAAAACAGTATCGTCAGAATAATAGTTGTAATCGTCCACGAAACGGGGAAAGAATAGTAAAGAATTTTAAGGTCATTAATCTCTTTATACGGAGCGCCTATTATAACTGCCGTTAATCTTACACAGCACACTCCGACAATACACGTTATCATCGAGCGCATTGCAACGCCCATTCCCCTTATTGCACCCGTGGCAACCTCCATTATTCCGCACAGGAAATAGAGTGCACATACAATCTGCATTCGCATAACTCCAATAGCCTTAACCTCAGGAATATCCGTATAAAAGCCTACAAAAAATCCTGCGCACCTTGAAACAACCGTGGAGAGTGTACCGCCCACCACCAACGAAATCGCTATTGAAACCAGAAAGCCCTTTCGTATACGTTTAAAATTATGCGCACCGTAATTCTGCCCTACAAAGGTCAGTGTTGAATGGAAAAATGCGTTCATTGCTATATACACCATACCCTCAACACTTACTGCGGCAGAGTTTCCCGCCATAGCGTCCGAACCGACAGCATTTATTGAGGATTGTATAATAACATTCGAAATTGAAAAAAGTGCACTTTGTATACCTGCAGGAACGCCGAGCGCAACAATTTCCTTAAGCTCCGCTGCGTAAAGCTTCACTTTTTTAAGCTCCAGACGGTAACAATCATCCGCCTTTACAAGACATCTTAAAACAAGAAGTGCCGACACAAACTGTGCAATAACTGTTGCTGTTGCAACGCCTGCTACTCCCATTTTAAATATTATTACAAAAACAAGATTAAGAGATACGTTTATAAGTCCCGATGCCATAAGGAAATATGTAGGTCTTTTCGCATCACCTACTGCGCGCATCGTTGCACTGCCGAAATTATAAAGAAGCATTGCGGGAATACCTGCAAAATATATCCGCATATAGAGTGTTGCAAGGCCGATTACATCATCAGGGGAATCCATCCAGACAAGAATTTTCCTTGATAAAAGAATTCCCAGTATCATCAGTGCCGTACCACCGCATATGCATACGGCAATAGCAGTGTGCACTGCCTTTGCAACACCGCTTTTATTTCCTGCACCAAACTTTCTTGCAACAATAACATTTGTTGCCGAGGAAAGTCCTACAAAAATACTGATAAGAAGATTTATCGCAGATGATGTTGAGCCAACTGCCGCAAGGTCATTCTTGCCTGCAAACTTGCCGACAACAACCATATCCGCCGCATTATAAAGAGTTTGCAGAACACCTGCCAGCATAATAGGTATTGCAAATTTGATAATGTGTTTAAAAATACTGCCCTTCGTCATATCAACAGTGTGTTTTTTCATAAAAAAACGCCTCTTTTCGCCTTCCACTATACTCTCCCTTTATAGGAAAGTCAAGCAGATTTAAAATATATTTTGATTGTTTTTTTAGTTAAATGAAATATAGTGTTTTTTATTGACGAAAACTTTTTTAGAGCCACGCATCTTTTGACAAAAATTACCATATATTAAATGTTAAACTATAAGCAGATGTTTTCTGAAAGGATGATTTACAAATGAGTAATCTCAGGCTTAAACCGCTTAAAAAGCGAAAAAAAGAAAAGCGCAGCTTTGAAAAGGAGAATTTCTCCCTGCCGCTTGCAAAATTTATTACTCCGCAGCTTGCGCTTAAATTCATATGCGCATTTCTGCTTTCCAGAACAGCCTTTATCGGTGGGGCAAGACCTCTGGGTTTTTCCCTTTTTGCATCAAGCTTTGCCTCTGGCGGTGCATACGTCTGCGCATTGGGCAGCGTCCTCGGTCTTATATTTTCAGGGACAAGCCTGCTTAACATCGGAAAGTACATAATTGCAATAATAATGTTCTCTCTTATAGAAGAACGCTTTCTTCCCGAAAAGCTTAAAAATATTAAAATAAACTCGATTATAAGTGCGCTCTGCGTACTTCTTTCGGGTTTTTTCCTGCTTTTTGCCGATATGACAATCGGCGGCTATCCGCTTCTTTATGACAGTGCCGTACTCGTTGTAGAATGTGCAACCGTATGGGCGTGTGTAACGGCATTTCGGATTGCGATGCCGCTTGTCTTCAGTCTGCGTCTTCGCAGAAGCCTCAGTGCAGAGGAAACCGTATGCCTTGCTCTTTTTGCAGGAGGCGTTTTGTGCGGATTCGGTACATGGGGCATAGGCGGAGTTTTCAGCATTGCAGGAACATTGTGTGTGTTATGTGTGTTGTCGTTTGCAATTGCCTTTGGTCCTCTTCATGGCTCATGCGCAGGTATAATTATGGGGCTTGTGTGCTGCCTTGCCCGTGGAAGAATTGATGCGTGTGCCGCCTCATTTGCCCTTTCAGGTCTTTGTGCAGGTTATTTTTCAAAGCGTGGAAAATGGGCATCTTGCCTATCCTTTGTTATGGCAAATGCCGTTGTTACAATTCTTTCAAACGGTTCTACAGAAGTGCTTATAAACATTTTTGACACTGCCGTTGCCGCCGCCATTCTTTACGCTATGCCGCAAAAGGTTTTTGATACAATAAGCCATTTTTCATCTGCATCGCATCCCGCCTTTTCCTTAGCTGCAAGCAGGCTTCAGACTGCACATTCCACAATAAACGATTGTGAAAAAAGCTTTAAAAGGATTTTTGAGCTTCGCAATAACAACGAGATTAACACCCTTGCTCTTTACAGACGTACGGCACGCAATGTCTGTTCAAGCTGCGGACTTAGAAAGTATTGCTGGGGACGCGACATAAAGGCTACCAAGCAGGCAATGGACATTCTCAGTACAAGTTTAAAAAACGGTGAGAGTGTCACCCCCGAAAACGCACCGCCCCATTGCCTGAGAAAGGAGCAGTTTGTTGCAGAGTTCCGCC
>JAFSBF010000222.1 GCA_017441965.1 Clostridia bacterium
GCCCATTTTATGGAGCTTGTCCGTCATTTCCTTTGGATTGGGGAATTTCTTATCATCAAACTCCCATTTTCCGTACTGCTTCTGCCATCCTTCATCAATTATAAGTACGCCCGGCTCAAAACCGTTATCAATAATATCCTGCGCATATTTTAAGATACCTTCCTGTGTCGGCTCATACACAAATTCCATCCACGTATTAAACTGAGGTGCCGAAAAGAATTTTTCAGGAAGAATTCTTCCGTTACACGGGAAATGCTTTTGCATAGCACACAGGTACGCATCTTTCAGTGTTTCTCCCGCACTGTAAAGCAAAACACCTTCACCCTCAATAGTTATGGTGCCGTTTTTAAATTCAATCTTAAATGGGTTTTTGCTCCATATATATCTTCCTTTATTAGAAAGGAAAAGAGGCATTACCTGATTTATACATTCCTCACGGTAGTCTGCCGTAAAGTCAGAATTTTTGCCAAACGGATTTTTCTTTCCCTCTGTCACACTGCCGCCCCAGAAATATTCACCATCAAGCATTTCAAACCGATACGTCATTTTTATCCCTCCTGAAATTTCGGTAATTTTATTATATTCGTCAAAAAACACTTTGTAAATCAGCCATCTTTAATATAAATAGTATAATTTTAATTTCCAATCACCTATATTTAATTTTGCCTTGCGTTTTCTGTTTTTTATTGTTATACTTGTAATAAATAAAAATGGTTTTACCGATTAAATTACACAAAAAGAGGAATATTATTTTTAAGAGGTTTTTAGGTTTTATTAAAAAAGGAAAACAACTTCATATCTGGTTTTTCTCATACCGTGCGATAGTGTTTATAGGTGTGCTTTTAAGCACCTTTTTATATTCATCCTCCGTTAAGATAGTGCGTAATCAGACTGAAAAGAATATGTCCTTTACAGTTGACCAGATGCGTGTCTTTTATGACGAGGATTTTCTGTCAATACAAAATGCCGCCTACAGTGTTCTTGACGATGCAACCTTGCAGGAGGTTGCGAGGGAGGCGTATACCCCTGACCCGACAGAGCAGCGCCTTCGTTATAAAAACATATGCAAGCGTATTGCATCACATATGAATGACAGTATTTTGCATTTTTTTGTATTATTTGAGGATTTTGACCTGGCACTTGACAGTGCAGGCTCCTCCACAAAAATGCCGATGTACAGAAATTATTTCAGTGAATATTACCAAAGTATGGAAAGCTGGCTTTCGGACTTTTCCCTGCGTGACAGATATGCCGACTGCAAATTCCTTTCAAACGGAAAGGGCGATAATTCTATCTGTTATATTCAGAGGATGCCTCTTTCCACCTCTTCACCGCTGAAAGCTACTGCCGTCATTATCCTTAATACAGAAAAAATTGTTGAAAACCGATTAAGCCTTGCCGAATATATTAACCCCATTATGACTATACGCAATCACAGAAATGAGGTTGTTTATACAACTGCCGCTGATAAAATCAGCAAAATCGAGGAAAATACTACGGGGGATTATATCCGGGTTTCCGTTCCCTCGCAGTTTATGAGCTGGAAGTATGAGCTTGCAATCCCGACAAACAGTCTTTACAGAGATTTGCGCACAATGCAGCTTATTGCGTTTCTTTCCTATATTATTTATTTGATAGCAGGTGTATTTCTTTCCTACTATCTTTCCAAGAGAAGCTATAAGCCATTATCTCTTTTATTAACCAAATTTACAAACGATGCTCCGAGAGGCTCACAAAATGAGTTTTCGTATCTTGGTGAGCGTATAAATCAGATGTTTGAAAAAGACCACCTTACTCAAAAACAGCTTCATTCGCAGACAAGTACACTGCAGCAGCACTATCTTCAAAACCTGCTTTACGGAAGAGTTGTAAAAAGTGCATCCAAAAAGGACTACCATATTGAATTTAAAAAAGGGTTTTTCTATCTTGCACTCTTTAAGGTGCAGGATACGGGAATTTTCAGCGACCCCGCACAAAATAATATTGAAACGGTTCACTTCCTTATACAGAATATTTTCTCAGAAATTACGGAGTCACTTGCTTCCACATACTTCTTCCCGTGCGATGACTATTTTGCGTGCATAATAAATTCTAAAAAAGAGCTTTCAGAGCTTGAAATATGTTCACAGACGGAATTTACAATAGGCTTTTTGGAGGAAAATTTTGCCTCCAACATAATTTGTGCAGTAAGTGACGTTGCACTTTCTGAGGAGGGGCTTCCCGCCCTTTACAGTCAGGCGAGGGATATTATAAGCATAGGTATGAACTCAGCCTCTACCTCTGTACTGGTATCAGATTCTTTGGAGGAGGTTTCCTATATTTTCCCGCCGGAAACGGAGCATCTTCTCACAATGGCACTTATGCGTGGCGATTACGAAAACAGTGAGAAAATTATTAATGACATTTTCGACAAGACCTTTGCAAAAAAAGACCTTATTCCAAGCCTTTATCAGATTTTCTTCTGCGACCTTATAGGAACGGTTTTAAAGGTCTGTACTGCAGTAAATGAGAACAAACAGTTCTATTCAATGTTTAACGAGGTCTTTTATCAGGATAGCGTTGAAAAATCAAAGGAAGTTCTGCTCTCCTACATAAATAAGCTGTGTAATAAAATTACGGAAAGCTGTGAAAGCGTGGATGACAGAATTAATCAGATAACGGCGTTCGTTCAGGAAAATTACAACGACCCAAACCTGAACGTATCATATATTGCAAACAAGTTTGATATTACAATAAATTATCTTTCAAGCTATTTTAAATCCAAAACAGGTCAGGTGCTTTCCGACTACATTCTTAAATACCGCCTTGAAAAGGCGTGTCAGCTTTTAAGTGAAAAGGTTTCAGTTACAGAGGCGTGTCATAGCTGCGGTTTTTGTGATGTAAATGCTTTTATACGTGCATTCAAGAAGAACTATGGTGTAACCCCCGGAAAGTATATAAAGGGATAATTTTTTAATATATAAAGAGGTGTTTTTTATGTTTAAAACCGGACTTTCAACCTGCGGTAAACCTATCTGTGAGGAGCTTTTTAAAAGCTATAAAGAGGCAGGGATAGACGTTCTTGAAATTACTGTTGACAAAACGGAGTATCCCACACTTGACCTTGATATGATTTCTCAGCTCTCAGAAAAGTACGGAGTGCCTGTATGGTCGTACCATCTCCCCTTCGCTCCGTTTGACAAAATCAATCCTTCTGTAAGAAGTGTCAGGGACGGCACCCTCACATATTTTGAGGAGCTTATTTCAAAGGCAAGTAAAATCGGTGTTGATAAATTTGTCGTTCATCCAAGCGGTGAAACCGAACCCGAGGCACGTGCAGAGGCACTTGAATGTGCACGTGAAACCTTTGGAATGCTTGCAAAAATCGGTAAAAAATACGGTGCAACAATTGCAGTAGAGGTTCTTCCCCGTACGTGCCTTGGAAACTGTTCCGAGGAAATAAATTACCTTATAAGTGCTGATGACTCACTTCGCGTATGTCTTGACACAAACCATCTTTTAAAAGAGGATATAGTTGATTTTATACATAATGTAGGTGACAAAATCATCACGACACACGTTTCTGACTACGATTTTGTTGATGAAAAGCACTGGATGCCCGGTGAAGGAAAGCTTGATTTTTCCAGAGTTTTAAAAGCGCTTAAAGAGGTTGGTTATAACGGACCGTGGCTCTACGAGGTAGGTTTTAAAATTCCTGCTACTATCGAGCGTTCGCGGATGCTCTGCTGTGAGGATATTGCAAGAAATGCAAAGGAGCTTTTCGAAGGAAAAGAAATAACACTTATTAATAAATAGGAGTGTTTGCTATGAAATATACACACAAAGACAATAAACTCAATGAACGTATATTTTCGGCGGAGGACTTTTTATCTCCTCCGCCACGTTTTTATCCTGCACTTGCGTGGGCGTGGGGTTCTCCTATAAGTAAAGAGGAGATTGTACGTCAGCTCGATGCCTTTTATGGGTGTAAAGTTAAAAAGCTTTATATAATTCCCGAGCCGAAGGATTTTCGTCC
>JAFSBF010000023.1 GCA_017441965.1 Clostridia bacterium
ACATTCACTTGCGAAAAAAGGGCTTTCGCTCGCGCACCGCTCACCGCGGTAGCCCTTGCAAGGTGTTTAAATCGAGGTACACGCCCCCGATTTAAACGGATTTATTTGTTAAGGGGATACCCCCTTAACAATCCCCCTGACAGAATTTCCTATACGGTAAAAAGAACAGGCTGCAACGCAACCTGTTCTTTTTATACTATCTTACAATCAAACCATTCTCCAGTGCATAGCTTATAATTCTGCGTGCAATGGGGGCACAGACGGAGCCGCCGCCACGACCTGAATATTCCTTCATAACGCACAGTGCTATCTGCGGATTATCCGCAGGGGCAAAGCCTATAAACCATGCGTGGGTTTTTCCCGCACGCTCGTTTTCGGCAGTACCCGTCTTTCCTGCAACCTGTATTCCGCTCACACGTGCGGCTGTTCCTGTTCCTGATGCGACACACGCCTTCATATATTCTGTCAGCATATTTGCAGTGTCAGCATCAATTGCCTCACTAAGCACATCAGACGGTGCTTTATAAATTATATTTCCGCCGTCATAAAAAGCCTTTTCAACTATATACGGTTTCATAATTACACCGTCGTTTGCCACTGCCGAAGCTGTAAGCGCCATATGAAGCGGTGTAACCTGAAGTGCCCCCTGACCTATTGCCACAGATGCAAGGTGTGCACTGTCAAGGTCGCTGAATTTATTTTTTATCGCTTTTGTTTCAATATCAAACGGAATTTTTGTAGATATGCAAAAATCATCTGCCGTTTTCTGTAGCAGGTCGTTTCCGATTTTTTCAGAAAGCTCGGTAAAATACACATTGCTTGAATATCTTATAGCATTACTCATATCGATATTTCCGTATGCTTTTTCCCCTGCATTTTTAAATTCCTTGCCGCCGATTTTGGTTTTACCGCTATCCTCTGTTATATAGTCCTTATAACCCGCCTTAATTCCTGCCGCCGCACTAATCACCTTAAAGGTAGAGCCGGGCGCATATAACCCCTGCGTTACTCTTGAAAGGAAGGGCGCATCATTACTTCCTGAGAGCGTGTCCCAGTTTTTTGTAAGGGCATCCTCATTGGGGTCAAACGAGGGATTTGAATACAGACAATATACCTCCCCCGTTACGGGATTAAGTGCAACCACACTTCCGTTGTCATTACCCAGAAGCTGCGAGGCAAGCTTTGTCATACCACTATCAAGCGTCAGGGCAAGATCTGCACCGCTGCTAAATTCCTTTTTATCGTTATTTTCTTTTTTCAAAACATCAATAACGGATTGTGTCTTCAGAAGAAAGCTGTTAAATTTAAGCTCTATACTCGTTTTTCCGTATGTGCGGCTATTATAGCCTATTGTATGTGCATAAAGCTTTCCATACGGGTATATTCGTTTTTGCGAATCCCCCTCCTGCTCGCTTTGGGCAAGCACTGTGCCGCTGCGGTCATAAATCGTACCACGCAGTATACGTTCTTCCTTTTCCCATACACGCTGATTATAGCTTGAATTTACTATATCTCCCGCACGAAAGATAGTAAAGTACGTAAGATAAATTACTATTACTAAAAACAGGGCAAGCACCGCCGTCATAACCGTTATTATACGCTTATTCAATTTCATCGGTAACTTCCCCCTTCATAGAGCTTATTGCCTGCAGAATACCCAATGCAATAAACGTGGTAATCATACTGCTTCCCCCGTAGCTTATGAAAGGGAGTGTTATTCCCGTCAGCGGAATAAGCTTTATAACACCGCCTACTATTATAAAGGTCTGTATACCAAGCATTACACTAAGACCAACACTTACAGCCTTATTAAAATCATTTGTAGAGCTGAGTGCAATTTTAAACCCTCTGTACACAAGTAAAAAGTAAAGCATAATTACTGCCGTACCGCCAAGCACACCCATCTCCTCACAAATTGCAGAAAATATAAAGTCAGAGCTTACCACAGGAATGAAATACGGACTGCCGCTACCTATTCCGCTGCCTGCAAAGCCACCCGTACCTATTGCAAAGAGCGACTGTGTAATCTGATACCCTTTTCCCGTAATATCGGCAAACGGGTCAAGCCACGTTGCTACACGTACCTGAATGTGGCTCATAAAATTTACTCCCACAAACGCTGCTGCAATGGTCATCAGCACATTTGCAAGAAAGAAAAGTCTGCTTTCTCCGTAAATATATAAAAAGGCAAGATATATTGCAAAAAAGAGCAGTGCTATTCCCCATTCCCTTTGAAGGAGCAAACAAAATGCATTTATATATGCAATTCCTGCTGCAAGAGTTAAACGCATACGCTTTAAGTTCTTTTCATCTGTGTCTGCTTTCTTCTTTTCTTTTTTACTCTTTTTCATCTTTTCGGGAAGTCTTGCATTTGTAAGTATAGCCGCAAGTGATAAAACAAACAGTATTCTTATAAACTCACTTGGCTGAACAGATACCCCTCCCAGAACAATCCAGTTTTTTGAACCGTTCTTAACTGTACCGAAAACTGCCGTTACTGCAAAAAGCAGCATTGAAAGTCCAAAATAAAGAAGCGTAAGTCTCCTCAGGTGTTTATGAAAAACTCTGTATAAAAGCATTGTCACAAAAAAGAAGCCCACACCTAAAAGATACAGCTTCATCTGCCTTATCCCGTTTTCAGGATTAATTCTTGACTGCATTATAATTCCTACGGAGGAGAGCATCGATATTATTATAAAAAGATACCCGTCCCCCAAACGGCATACCGATATAATTATATATGCAGCAATGCTCAACACACACATACCGATGCTGAGCATTGCCATAGTTTTGTCCGCATTTCCCTCGTGGAGCATTATCAGAAACATCCCCAGAAGGTTTACTGCAATAAGCAGAAAAAGCGGTCTTATGCTTTGTAGCTTTTTATTCATAATTACTCACCATTACTCACTTTTTGCAGGTAATACAAACAGGAAATTTGTTCTGCCGACGGAAATCTTATCGCCGTCAAGAAGCTCTACCGCTTTGTCAGAAAGTGCCTCGCCGTTAAGATACGTGCCGTTAGTGCTGTCAAGGTCCTCAAGATAAAACTTGCCTGATGATTTGAATATACGGCTGTTTTTTGTAGAAAGGTACTTGTCCGCAATGCTGATGTCGCATTTTTTACCTCTGCCGATAACCTCATTGTCCGATATTTCATAGCTTTCATCTACCGCAAAATCAAGCTCATGACGAAGGTTAATCAGTTTTAAATATGCGTCAGCAAGTCCGCCTGCCTTTTTTCTGTACATCGTGCGTATATCAAGAAATATCATTCTGATAATGGCGTAAATAAAGAGATAAATTATTATCACAAAAATGTATGTCAGCAATTTTGACAAAACAGTCTGCACAAAGCATCACTCCTTAGGTATATTGGATTTTATGCCTATTTATCAAGCCATACGGGTGAATTAGTTTTTTCATCTATATGGTCAATATTTTCAAAGGTTTCGCACGAATAATCAACGCCTTTTTTCTGTAGCGATGCGTGGCATCCGTCTTTTACAAGGGTGTATATTACCGCAAACAGCGGTACTGCACAAATCATTCCCCATATTCCGAAAAGTCCGCTGCCCACAAGGATTGAGAACAGTACCCAGAAGCTCGAAACACCCGTTGTGCTTCCCAAAATCTTAGGTCCTAAAATATTTCCGTCAAACTGCTGCAGAACTATTATTATAACAACAAAGGTTATACACTTTATCGGGTCTACCAAAAGGATTAACAAAGCACTTGGTATTGCACCGATAAACGGACCGAAAAACGGAATTACATTCGTCACACCTACAATAACACTTACAAGTGCACCATAAGGCATATTAAACATTGTCAGAATAATAAAACAAAGTATACCGATGATAATTGAATCAAAAATCTTTCCCGTGATAAAGTTTCCGAATTTATCGTGAGTCAGGCGGCATACCGCAATAACATTGTTCGCCTTTTTTGTGGGCATTGTGCTGTAAAAAAGCCTTTTAATCTGTGCCACAAACTTTTCTTTATCTTTAAGAATATAAACAGATACGATAATACCGATAAGGAGATTAAGCACTGCAGAAACCATACCGTAAACACCGCTTGAAACACCAAGTATCAGTGTGTTTATGTTTGGTATTATTTCCTTAAGTCTTGCTGCAAGGTCTGAAAGGTTTGTTGAAAATCCGCTTATAGACTCCTCAAGGTAATTTAAAATCATAGGATTTTTCTTAAGAAGCTCCTCACCCCAGGAAAGAGCCTTGCTTGCATATCCGGGGAAGCTTTGAACAAGGGTTTCTATACTATTTGAGATTTCAGGCACAACAAGGTCAACAAGCGCTAAAACCAAAAGGGTTGTCACTGCCCATGTTATAATTATAGAGATAACCCTGACACTTCCCTTAAAACGTCTTGTCCCTTTCTTAAAAATCTTTTTCATTACGGGTAAAACAAACCCTCTCTCAACAGCGTTCATAAGAGGGTTAAGTATATACGCCATAATAAGGCCGTATGTTATGGGTCTGAGGCTTTTTGCAATCAGGGCAAAAACATCCCCCACAGTTTCCCATTCCTTCAATATCATAAAAAACACTATAGATGCCGCAACTGTCGCAAATGCAGTTATTCCCCAGCAAATATATTTTTTATCCCAAGGCAGTTTCATAAAGCAATTATCCTTTCAGCTAAAATTTTCCTATATATACTATAGCTTTTTTTCTTTATAATTACAAGGTTATTCTTACAATTGTAATGTAAATGTCATTTTTTGTTCACACAAGAAGAAAATCCTGCCTGCCTTTATTGACATAATTGAAAAAATACTATAAAATAATACTTAAGAAACTGGAGGTATGTGTAATGGATAAGCTTATACTTGTCGTTGATGACGAAGCGCCCATTGTTGAAATATTAAAATTCAATCTTACAAAATCAGGCTACCGTGTTCTTGCCGCATATGATGGCGAGGAGGGGTATCGCCTTGCAACAAGTGAGAAGCCTGACCTTATTTTACTTGATGTAATGCTTCCGAAAATGGACGGGTTTGAGGTTTGCAAAAAAATCCGTGAAAAGCATTCCACACCCATCATTATGCTCACAGCACGTGATGAAGAGGTTGACAAGGTACTCGGTCTTGAGCTTGGCGCTGATGACTATATTACAAAGCCTTTCTCTGTAAGAGAGCTTCTTGCACGTGTAAAGGCAAATATCCGCCGCACCGCAGCGGATATGCAGCCTGAGGGCGAGGGTGATATTATAACCTTTGAAAATCTTACCATTAACCCTGCACGCTACGAGGTTTCAAAGGATGGAAATGTAATCGACCTTACTCTGCGTGAGTTTGAGCTTTTGAAGTTTCTTGCTCTGCAGCCCGGTAAAATATTTACACGTGAAATCCTTCTTGAAAAGGTTTGGGGCTACGAATATTTCGGTGATGTAAGAACTGTCGATGTTACAGTGCGCCGTCTTCGTGAAAAGGTTGAGGATAATCCCGCTGCCCCCAATTTCATTATGACAAAGCGTGGCGTAGGATATTATTTCAATAAATAAAAGCGGCTGACAATGTCAGCCTTTCGAAAGGGAAGTCTTGTAAGCAAAAATTCTTATATAGGAACAATAATTGGAGCAATCTATGTTTAAGAGTATTCAGTGGAAAATAATTGCAATATTTCTTTTGCTTACCGTCAGCGTAATGATAGTTGTCGGTACTTTTCTGTTGCAAAATATTTCTGCGTATTATTATAATGAGTTTAATAATTCGCTTGATACGCAGGTTTTTACGGATACTCTTACAAAGGAAATTGACAGTGCCCTTACTTTGGAGGACGGTGTTTACAAAACGCTGGAGCTTTTAAAGGTTTATTCCGTCAGGATGGGTATTGACTCTTTTCGTAATTATTATGTGCTTGATAAATCTCTTAACATTTTAGGCGGCTCTTCAGATGCGGGTACTTCCTTTCCTGCAACTCCAAACCTTGTTCTGGCAATGACAGGAAAAAAAGGTATTCTTACTGACAGAAATTCTGCTTTTATGGATTACGCACTTCCCGTTGCAAACGGCGATTACATCATTTATGTTACCGATACGAAGGAGGAAATAAATGAGGTAATAAACAATATGTTTATCAACATATTCTGGGGACTTCTTTTCGGTCTTCTTATAAGTCTTATCCTCGGTTTTTTCCTTTCACGAACTATTATTGCCCCGATTTCAACGCTTCAGCATCGAAGTGAAAGTATGGCGGAGGGTGATTTCGGTCATAAAATTGAAGTACGTTCACGTGACGAAATAGGACGTCTGACAATTTCGTTTAACGAAATGGCTGCCAAAATCAATTCAAGTCTTGAAGAAATTCAGGCGGAAAAAAATAAGGTTGAGGCTATTTTGCTTCATATGACAGATGCCGTTGCCGCATATGATAACAGCGGTAATCTGATACACATAAACCCTGCGGGCGAAAACCTTTTGGGTGAATACCGTGACAAAACCTTTGACCAGTTTTTTGATATGCTTGATGCAAATATTTCTCTTTACCGTATTCTTTACATTGATTCGGCAGAAACGATAGAACGTGATTTCGAGTTTAAAGGAAAAAGCCTTAAAGCATTTTTTGCACCTTTTAATACAGAGCGTTCACTTACTGCAGGTGTCGTTGTGGTATTTCAGGATATTACACGCAGGCAAATGCTCGACAACGCACGTCGTGAATTTGTGGCAAACGTATCTCATGAGCTCAGAACCCCCCTTACAACAATAAAAACCTATGC
>JAFSBF010000223.1 GCA_017441965.1 Clostridia bacterium
GCAAAGGAGAAATCACGCTTGATGGTAGTTTTGAAGGCGTCAATAACAGTATTTCCCGTTACAAAAATTGTGTCAGGGTTAACACCCTCATTTATAAGGTTAGCCCTGTTATTTTTTGTAGGGGAGAAGTGAAGGTCTGAAATAACACCTGTAAGTCTGCGGTTTATTTCCTCGGGGAAGGGGAAGTATTTGTCATACGTACGAAGACCTGCCTCAACGTGACCTACCTTTATCTGATTATAATATGCGGCAAGACTTCCTGCAAAGGTTGTAGATGTATCGCCGTGCACAAGTACAAGGTCAGGCTTTTCCTGACGGAAAACCTCCTCAAGACCTGTGAGTGCCTTTGTAGTAATTCCTGCAAGTGTCTGACGCTCTGTCATAATATTGAGGTCAAAATCAGGCTTGATGTCAAAAAGGTTAAGCACCATATCGAGCATTTCACGGTGCTGAGCCGTTACGCACACCTTGCAATCAATTGAGGGACGTGACTTAAGCTCATGAATGAGCGGTGCCATCTTAATAGCCTCGGGACGTGTGCCGAATACTGTAAATACTTTAATCATAAAATCCTCCTGAATCAGTTATGGCTTTCTGTAAGAAGCTCTATAATTTTGGGGGTAAGATATAAAAACAGTATAAAACCGATGATTACTGCAATAAATACCCACCAGGATATTGCACCCGTTGCGATAAGAATAACTGCACTGATGCAAAGAATTAAGCAAAGAATATATATGATTGTAACTGCCTGCTTTTGTGAAAAGCCTGCATCAACCAGTCTGTGGTGAAGATGTCCTCTGTCGGGGGACATAATGGGCTGATGATTTTTCATTCTGCGAAGTATTGCCGATGCAGTATCGAAAATGGGAAGCCCTAAGATAAGAAGCGGTGCCGCTATACTGATTACTGCATATCCTTTAAAAAGTCCCTGAACTGAAATTGATGCAAGGACAAACCCTAAAAACAGTGCGCCCGTATCGCCCATAAAAAGCTTTGCAGGGTTAAAGTTATACGGCAGAAAGCCAAAGCACGCACCTGCCAGTGCACTTGTTAAAAAGGCAACTGTCGGCTCACCGACAATGATTGCAATACATAAAAGAGTAAGTGCTGAAATAGATGATACACCGCACGCAAGACCGTCAAGACCGTCAAGAAGGTTAATGGCATTTGTTATGCCTACAATCCAGACAATCGTAACGGGGATTGCAAAATAACCAAGACCGATGTACCCGTAAGAAGAAATAAAGGATGGAACCTTTATAAAGTCAATGCTTACACCCATAATTGCGGGAAAGAGTGCTGCAACAAGCTGAACACCGAACTTAATCTTGGCACTGAGGGCATATATATCGTCAAATATTCCTAAAATCACGATTATTGTAGCACCGATTAAAATGCCTGCAATTTCTTTATCAATGTGCGAGAAAATCATTGCACTTATAATAAAACCAAAAAATATTGCAAGACCGCCAAGACGTGCCGTCGGGCGCTTGTGCATACGACGAGAGTCGCGCGGAATATCAACCGCACCTATTTTAAAGGCAAGCTTTTTTACAAAGGGCGTGGTTGAAAACGTGATTATAAATGCAACAATAAACGCAACCAAAATGTTGTTATTATTCATACATAATACCTCTTAGCCGACAATAAAGCCAACCTTTTTCTTTACTTTGTTAATTGTGCGCCGTGCTACAGAGGATGCCACCTCGGCGCCGTTTTTATATATGCTTTCAAGATAATCCTTGTTTTTCATAAGGTCATCATATTTTTTCTGAATGGGGATAAGATGCTCGGCAACAGCCTCGCCGACACGTAGTTTAAAATCGCCGTAGCCTGAGCCACTGAATTCTTTGACCGCATCGTCAATGCTTATTCCCGTAACTGAGGAATAAATGGTAAGAAGGTTATTTACACCGTCCTTACCCTCTCTGTAGCAAACCTCTGCCTCCGAGTCAGTAACGGCACGCTTGATTTTGCGTACTATATCCTCGGGCTTATCAAGAAGCGATATGCACGCATTGGGATTGGGGTCACTCTTTGACATCTTTGCGGTGGGGTTTTGCAGACTCATAATCTTTGCACCTGCACCCTTTTCGGGGATATAGGCTTCGGGAATTGTAAACACATCACCGTAGATGGAATTAAATCTGTGTGCAATATCACGTGCAAGCTCAAGATGCTGTTTCTGGTCGACACCGACAGGAACAAGGTCTGTCTGATATAAAAGTATATCTGCCGCCATCAGAACGGGATAGGTGAAAAGTCCTGCATTAATGTTTTCAGGATGCTTTTTTGACTTATCCTTAAACTGTGTCATACGGTTAAGCTCACCCATCTGGGTATAGCAGTTTAAAATCCATGCAAGCTCTGCGTGTGCACTGACGTGGCTTTGAATAAAAAGAATATTCTTCTCACTTTCAATGCCGCAGGCAATATACTGTGCAAGAAGGGACAGCGTATTTTTGCGAAGTGCCGCAGCCTCCTGACGGACAGTGATTGCATGCATATCTACAACGCTGAAAATGCAGTTGTATTCATCCTGAAGCTTAGTCCAGTGCTTTATGGCACCGAGATAATTTCCGAGTGTTACGGAATCTCCTGAGGGCTGAATGCCTGAAAATATAATTTGTTTATCGTTAATCATAGTATCTCCTCAAATAATATGTTATATATGTTAGAAAAGCAAAATTCTTTCTATATTTTAACACATTTGGTAGTGTTATGTAAAGGCTTTTTTGAAAATTAACACATAATCTGCAAAAAGTTTAATTAAAGTACATATTTGCCGTAAAAATGATTGCAGAACGGTTGACATCAAAAGTAAAAAAATGTATAATATAAAATTGTATTAATATGTTTTTTCTAACAGAGAGGAACGTGTAACAATGAGAAAAATGGGCGTTAATGAAATAAGAGAAAAATTTCTCAGCTTTTTTGAAACAAAGGACTGCTTAAGACTTGACAGTTTTCCCCTTGTTCCCAAAAATGATGCAAGCCTTCTTTTGATTAATTCAGGTATGGCACCGCTTAAGCCGTGGTTTACGGGTGCACAAATCCCCCCTCGCAAGCGTGTTACAACCTGCCAGAAATGTATCAGAACAGGCGATATTGAAAACGTGGGAAAAACGGCAAGACACGGTACATTTTTTGAAATGCTCGGAAACTTCTCTTTCGGTGATTATTTTAAGAAGGAGGCAACTGCCTGGGCGTGGGAATTCTTTACTAAGGTTATGGAAATCCCCGAGGACAGGCTGTGGGTTTCTGTTTATGAAGAGGATGATGAGGCTGCCGATATATGGGTAAATCTTGTTGGCGTTAAGCCCGAGCGAATTGTCCGTATGGGTAAAGAGGACAACTTCTGGGAACACGGCACAGGTCCGTGCGGTCCCTGCTCCGAAATATATTTTGACAGAGGGGAGGAGTTTGGTTGCGGCTCCCCTGATTGCAGAGTTGGTTGTGACTGTGACCGCTTTATGGAGGTATGGAACCTCGTATTTACGCAGTTTGATAAGGATGAGGACGGAAATTATAACCCGCTTCCCAATCCTAACATTGATACAGGTATGGGTCTTGAAAGACTTGCAGTTGTTATGCAGGGGGTAAACAATCTTTTTGAGGTTGATACTGTTCAGGATGTTATGAAGCATATCTGTGCTATTTCAGGTCTTGAGTACAAAAAGGATGAAAAGAAGGACGTTTCTCTTCGTGTAATAACAGACCATATCCGTTCAACCGTTATGATGATTTCTGACGGTGTTACACCTTCAAATGAGGGCAGGGGATATGTTCTTCGCAGACTTCTCCGCCGTGCGGCAAGACACGGAAAGCTTTTAGGAATTAACGGCGCATTTTTAAGCGTTGTTGCTGACACTGTTATTGACTCTTCAAAAGACGCATATCCCGAGCTTAGTGAAAAGCGTGAGTACATCAAAAAGATAATAAAGATTGAGGAAGAGAAATTTCAGGCAACGATTGATAACGGTCTTGTTGTGCTTACTGAATATATTGAAGAAACAAAGAAAAACGGTGAAAAGCTTCTGTATATAGCCGATGACGGCGCTCCCGTGATCAGAACGGTTCTTTCCTTCAAGGCTGATAAGAAGCTGTGCAGAAGGATAGACGCGCTTCGCGACTACGGTATAGCGGTGTCGCTTAAAACCTGCGATCC
>JAFSBF010000024.1 GCA_017441965.1 Clostridia bacterium
GAGCATCTTTTGTATATGAATATGCAGGATGATAGCTATGAGCTTATACCTGAAAATAAGAATATGAAGCCGTTTGAAATTGCTATTATTTTCAGTGGACTTGAAAGAAGTCTTGCAGGAAGTAAATATAATATGCGTGTTGACGAGTGCCGCAGCAGTGCATATGCACTGAAGGCGTTTGCAGGTATGGAGTATGGTAAATATGAAGATACTTACCTATATCAGGTGTCTGAGGAAGTTTTTAACAAATACAAGGACAAGCTTCCTGAAAATTGGAGAAAGCGGGCGGAGCATTTTTACAGTGAACAGCAAAGGGTGCGGGAAGGTATTAAGGCCTGGAGAAAAGGTGATATAGAAGAATTTGGAAGGCTTATCTTTGAAAGCGGTCGCAGCAGTATTGAAAACTATGAAACAGGTTCTGATGAGCTTAAAAAGCTTTATGAAATAATGCTTGAAACTGATGGTATTTATGGCGGAAGATTTAGCGGAGCAGGATTTAAGGGCTGCGCAATGGCACTTGTAAATCCTGACTACAAGGAAAAGATAGAATATGAAGTAACTAAGAAATATCTTAAAGAGTTTCCGCAGCTCGAGGAAAAATTCGGTGTTTATTTTGCAAAAACCGCAGACGGAGTAGAATTAAATTGAAAATGGAAAATTGAAAGTTGAAAATTGCAAATCAATTTTAAATGATTGCATTGAACTGGAAAAGATGTTAGTCAGCATAGTAAAAACTTCAAAAAGACAAAATCAGCTAAGCTGATTTTGAACCTGAATTTTCCATTTTCAAGTTTCCATTTTCAATTTTAACGAACGGAGTGAACGAATATGAAAATTGCAGTAGCCGGAACGGGATATGTAGGATTATCAAATGCGGTACTTCTGGCGCAAAACAATGAAGTTTTTGCAGTTGATATACTTCCCCAAAAGGTGGAAATGATAAATAATCACAAATCGCCTATTGTTGATAAGGAAATAGAGGAATACCTGCGCGAAAAAAAGCTTAACCTTACTGCAACCACCAATGCAACAAAAGCTTATACAAATGCAGATTTTATAATAATTTCTACACCGACAAACTATGACCCGAAGCTCAATTACTTTGATACGTCAAGTGTTGAAAGTGTAATTGAGCAGGTTTTAAAAATTAATCCTGATGCTGTTATGGTTATAAAATCAACTGTGCCTGTAGGTTATACCGAAGGTGTAAGGGAGAAATATAATTGCAGAAATATAATTTTTTCTCCTGAATTTTTGCGTGAGGGAAGGGCGCTTTACGATAATTTATATCCCTCAAGAATAATTGTCGGTGCACCGCTCGATGATGAAAGATTACAGGAGAAAGCACGCACCTTTGCAGCACTTCTTAAAGAGGGTGCAATAAAGGAGGATATCCCCGTTCTCTTTACCAACCCAACAGAGGCGGAGGCGGTAAAGCTTTTTGCAAATACGTATCTTGCGCTGAGGGTATCGTTCTTTAACGAGCTTGATACATACGCTGAGGTAAGGGGACTTGATACAAAGCAGATTATTGAGGGTGTAGGACTTGACCCCAGAATTGGAAGTCATTATAATAATCCGTCTTTTGGTTATGGCGGTTACTGTCTGCCCAAAGATACAAAACAGCTCCTTGCAAATTTTAATGATGTTCCAAATAACATTATCCGTGCAATAGTTGATGCAAACAGTACGCGAAAGGACTTTATTGCAGACAGAATTATAGAAAAAAATCCAAAGGTTGTGGGAATATACCGCCTGACAATGAAAGCAAATTCTGATAATTTCCGTCAAAGCTCAATTCAGGGCGTTATGAAGCGTATCAAGGCAAAGGGAATTGAAGTGGTAGTTTATGAACCTACGCTTAATGAGGAAAGCTTCTTTAATTCAAAGGTTATAAAAGACCTTGGAAAGTTTAAGGAAATGTCAGATGTTATTATTGCAAACCGCTATAATGATGATATTGAAGATGTGATTGATAAGGTTTATACAAGAGATTTGTATTTCCGTGATTAAGGAGAAAATATTATGGCAAACTTTAAAAAATACGATGGCAGTAAAAAAATACTTGTGACCGGAGCGGCAGGCTTTATAGGGTTTCATTTATCAAAAAGAATTCTCGAGGAAGGCGGAGAAGTAATAGGCTTTGATAACATAAATGATTATTACGATGTATCTCTTAAGGAAAGCCGCCTTGAAATTCTTGGTAAATATGATAAGTTTACTTTTATAAAAGGAAACCTTGCCTATAAGGAATCGGTAAACAGCCTGTTTGACACATATAAGCCTGACGTTGTGGTGAATCTTGCAGCGCAGGCAGGGGTAAGATATTCTATAGATAATCCTGATGCTTATATCGAAAGTAATATTATAGGCTTTTATAATATTTTAGAGGCTTGCCGTCACTATAAGACGGAGCATCTTATATATGCATCAAGCTCCTC
>JAFSBF010000224.1 GCA_017441965.1 Clostridia bacterium
GCGGTTTACCAACTTTTTACCATTTTTTGGTAAAAATATCTTGCAATAATTTCCAATATATGGTAATATACTAAATGAAACAACAACAAACAGGAGGAAATAGAATGAAAAACACGATAAAACTGCTTATGGCAGACAGTAACACAGAACTATTATCACAGATGAAGTCTTTTTTTGGCACAAAAAGCGATATTGAGCTTATCGGCTGTGCAACAGACGGGCTGGAGGCGGCAGAGAAAATCAGGGAATATCGCCCCGATGTTGTCCTGATGGACATTGTCCTTCCGGGAATGGATGGTATAGGACTTCTTAAAAAGATAAACACACTTCCCAGAATACACCGCCCCGTCACCATTGTTATGACAGGAGCAAAGAAGGAGCACGTGACAAATCTTTGTATGGAGCTTGGTGCAGACTATTTTATGATAAAGCCGTGCGAAGCTGAAACTATTTATGAAAGAATACGTCTTTTATGTATGCCGAAGCTTTCTCCTTCGTCACTTGGAGAGGCGGCTTTTTCACGTGATACGCAAACGAGCGACCGCCCCTCTGACAGGGCAATTGAAATTTCAGTAACAAACACCATACATTCTGTCGGTGTTCCTGCCAATATAAAGGGCTATCAATATCTGCGTGATGCAATTATTATGAGTATCAAGGATACAGAGCTTATAAACGCAGTCACAAAACAGCTTTATCCAAAAGTCGCAAACCGTCACAACACATCACCCAGCCGTGTTGAAAGGGCAATCCGCCACGCAATCGAGGTTGCCTGCATACGAGGAAATGAGGATGAGCTTTATAAGCTTTTCGGTTATACGGTAAGCAACAATAAAGGAAAGCCCACAAACTCTGAATTTATTGCTATGATTGCAGATAAGCTCAGACTGGAGATGCTTGTTTCCTGATGAAAAAACGAGGTTTATTATGGGGAAGTATTGTCGGCTTTGCCAATGGTTTTTTTGCCTCAGGCGGTGGGATAATTGCAGTGCTTGTATTAAAGAAGTTTTTCTCACTTGATGAAAAAAAGGCACACGCGACCTCTATAGCAATTATTCTGCCCCTCACACTTGCGGGATTAATAATATACACCGTGAAGGGTTTTTCCGATATGTCAGTTATTCTGCGCACGGGCGTGGGAAGTGCCGCAGGCGCACTCCTGGGCGCAATGCTCCTTTCAAAGCTTCCCTCTAACTATATCCGTATAGGCTTTGGAATAGTAATGGTAATCTCATCTTTCAGAATGTTTGCGGGGTGAATGTAAAAATGCTTACATCTGTTATCGGCTTTTTTTCGGGAATACTAAGCGGAATGGGCGTCGGGGGCGGAATGCTTCTTATCCCTGCGCTTCGGATTTTTCTGGACGTAAATCAGCAGTCGGCACAAAGCATCAATCTGTTTTGTTTCATTCCGTCTGCGTTGTGCGCACTGATTATTCATATAAAGAAGAAAAATATTGACTTTCGCTCTGCACTTCCAATAATTATTACCGGTATTCCCTTTTCACTGCTTGGTGCATTTATATGCGTTAATATTCCATCAAAGCTTCTTGGGCGTTTTTTTGGCATTTTCATACTGATTTTTGGAATAAGGGAAATCGTAACAGGCTTCCGTTTACAGAAGAGAAAATCAACCGATGGTTGATTTTCTCTTCTGCTTTTTTCGGAAAATTCTCCCATTTAGAGAAAAATCGCTAAAAAAAGAGCGAAATAAATTGACACCGCACGAATTTAGGAGTATAATGGTTTCATTATTTGATTTTAGGAGGCTTTTATCATGGCAAGAGTGTATAATTTTTCTGCAGGTCCGAGTATGCTTCCTCTTGAGGTTCTTGAAACTGCACAGAAGGAGCTTATCGAATTTCAGGACAGCGGTATGAGTGTTATGGAGATGAGCCATCGTTCACCTGTTTACGATGCAATCATCAAAGAGACAGAGGCAAACTTCAGAAAGCTCATGAATATTCCCGATAATTATAAGGTGCTTTTCCTTCAGGGCGGTGCTTCAACACAGTTTGCGGCAGTTCCTCTCAACCTTATGAAAACAGGAAAGGCTGACTATGTTGTTTCAGGTCAGTTCTCAGGCAAAGCTTTTAAGGAAGCTAAGAAATACGGCGATGCGAAGTGCATTGCAACTTCTGAAGATAAGACATTCAGCTATATTCCTGAAATTACACCCGATATGGTACGCGAGGATGCTGATTACGTTCACGTATGCTATAACAATACAATTTTCGGAACAAAGTTCCCTGAGGTTCCCAATGTAGGAGATAAGGTACTTGTTGCAGATATGTCATCCTGCATTACGAGCGAGCCTGTAGATGTTACAAAGTTTGGCGTTATATATGCAGGTGCGCAGAAGAATATGGCTCCTGCTGGTCTTACAGTTGTTATTATCCGTGAGGACTTAATGGGAAATGCCCGTGAGGATATCCCCACAATGCTTGATTATAAGACAATGGCTGATAACGACTCAATGTACAATACCCCTCCCTGCTACGCAATTTACATTGCAGGTCTTGTTTATAAGTGGGCGCTTGAAAACGGCGGTCTTGAGGCTATGAAGGAAAGAAATGAAAAGAAGGCAAATATTCTTTACGATTTCCTTGATAACTCAACTCTCTTCAAACCAACAGCCGAGAAAAACAGTCGTTCAATGATGAATGTATGCTTCGTTACAGGCGATGCTGACCTTGATAAGAAGTTCTGCAAGGAAGCTTCCGAAGCAGGCTTTGTAAACCTTAAGGGACACCGCTCAGTCGGAGGTATGAGAGCCAGCATCTACAATGCAATGCCTATCGAGGGTGTAGAGGCACTTGCTCGTTTTATGGCTGAATTTGAAAAGAATAATAAATAAGAAAAATTCGAAATGTGAAGTTCGAAATGCGAAATTAATGAAGATTTTTGCTTTGGCAAAAATCAACCATAATTTTCAACTTTCCATTTTCAACTTTCAATTTGTTTTAGTAAAGGACGGTTTATTAAGATGTATAATCTTTTAACGCTCAATAAGATTGCGAAATGCGGTCTTGACAATTTTAACAAGGCAAAATATTCTATCACAGATAACTGCGACAATCCCGATTGCATAATTCTTCGTAGCTTTAATATGCACGATATGGAGCTTGCTGACTCTTTACAGGCAGTTGCACGTGCAGGTGCGGGCGTAAATAATATCCCGATTGACAAATGCAGTGAAAAGGGTATTGTTGTATTTAATACTCCCGGTGCAAATGCAAATGCCGTAAAGGAGCTTACTATTGCAGGTCTTTTCCTTGCATCAAGAGATGTTATCGGCGGAGTTAACTGGGCACAGACACTTAAAGGAAACGGCGCAGAGGTCGGCAAAATGGTTGAAAAGGGTAAGAGCAATTTTGCAGGCTGCGAAATCAAGGGCAAAAAGCTTGCCGTAATCGGTCTTGGTGCTATCGGTGTTCTTGTTGCAAATGCAGCACATCACCTCGGTATGGATATTATCGGCTATGACCCGTACATTTCAGTTAAGGCGGCACTCAGCCTTGACCGTCACACAGTAATTAAGACGGAGCTTAAGGATGCACTCGCCGAGGCTGATTACATTACGCTTCACCTTCCCCTGACAGCGGATACAAAGGGTATGTTTAATGCAGAGCTTTTCAAAACCGCTGTTAAAAAGGGTGCAAAGCTTCTCAACTTCTCAAGAGGAGAGCTTGTTGACGCTTCCGCACTTAAGAGCGCACTTGAGGTTGGTCTTATTTCTTCATATGTTGTTGACTTCCCCTCCGATGAGGTGCTCGGTCTTGACAACGTGGTTGCTATTCCGCATCTTGGCGCATCAAGTGCGGAGAGTGAGGATAACTGTGCTGTTATGGCTGCTAAAGAGCTTATCGATTATATGGAAAACGGAAACATTGTAAATTCCGTAAACTTCCCCAATTGTGAGCTTGCAAGAACAGAAAACACAACAAGACTTACAATCCTTCACAAGAATGTTCCTAATATCCTTTCAAGCATTACATCAATCTTCTCCCAGAAATCAGTAAATATTGAAAATCTGATGAATAAGAGTAAGAATGACTACGCTTGTACAATTCTTGATGTTGCATCCGACGTTCAGGACGATGTTGTTAATGCAATTAAGGCAATTGATGGAATGATAAAAGTAAGAGTAATATAACACGGATGACAAGGTCATCCTTTCGAAAGAGAAGTTTTGTTATACAAAACATTCTCTTTCGAGATAAGGGCTTTCGCTCGCGCGGCACTCACCGTGCCAGCCCTTTATAGGAGTTAAAACCGAGGTACACGCCCCTGGTTTTAACAGATTAGAATCCATAAAAAAAACGGTTATTGCGTAAGCAACAACCGTTTTTTTTTGATAAATCATTTATTTTCAAGATATTCGTTAATCTTTGCAACAAGTGCATCAGCATCTGCCCCGTGTACTGCGCAAGCCTCCTCAATAGACTCACCGCTTGCAGAGGGGCAACCAAGACAGTGCATACCTATTTCAAGAAAGAACGGTGCTGTGCCCTTGTCCATTGTCAGAACATCCAGAATAATAGTGTCCTTTGTTACCTTTGCCATAAAAACACCTCCCTGATTAGTCATCGGAAAGTCAATCTGCATATGTAGATTGGCTCTCCGATGACTATTATATACCATTGAAAAGAATTTTACAAGATATTTTAATTAAACTTTCCTGAAAAATCTTTTTCGGGGAATAGTGCTTCTATTTCTTCCTTTGTCATTCGTGTAAGGAAGAGATAATCCTTATTTGCCTCATCCTTAATCTGGTAGACGCAATAACGCTCGTCCCGATTTATATATCTGCTTGGTGCAGTGTGTGCATATTCAATTATTCTTTCAAGGTCTTCCTGATTTTCAAGCTTTATAATATCACTTTCTTTCTTCTTGGAAGTTGCGCTCTCTCCTGCTGCTATATCAAGTGCTTCGCCTACGAAGGGAAGTCTTTGCCCATCCTTACAGATGTATATAAAGCCCTCATTATTTATTTTCACCAAATCCCAGTAGCCGTTATCCTTTATCCACTGCACTGTGCGCTTGTAATTTGGGTTTATATTAAGATGCAGATATCTTACCTTTATACGCTTTCCGTCA
>JAFSBF010000225.1 GCA_017441965.1 Clostridia bacterium
AAACCAAAAAAAGTTATTGGCAGCAATACAATTGACTGTATAAAAAGCGGTATTATTTACGGCAATGCAGGTGCAATAGACGGAATTATAGACCGCTACCGTGAGGAACTTGGCGAGGATTGCACCGTTATTGCAACGGGCGGCCTTGCAAAGGTGATTGCACCGCTTTGTAAAAACGAAATCATAATTGATGAAGATTTATTGCTCAAAGGATTAATGCTGATATACGAAAAGAACAAATGAGAAGTTCGAAGTTCGAAATGAAGGAAGGGAGATGCAAAAAACTTTGCATCTCCCTTTTTTCTTATCACAGACCATTTTCAGATTACGTCATATTCTCTTTTGTGCTTTATGCGTTCTGTGCATTTTATCACAGCCCTTTAAAATCTGAAATCTCTGATGCCGTTCTGTATTTTTTCCAGGTTATCCTTACAGATTTGCCTTACCTTTTCCTTCGGAATATTTTCAAGCTCCGCCTGAATGAGTGCCTCACCAATCTTTTTAGTATCCTCTGATGCGTAATCCATCAAAAATTCCTTCAGTGTCATAAGTGCATTGGGATGGCAACAGTTCTGAATTTGTCCCGTCTTACACAGTGACATGAAGCGGTCACCCGTTCTTCCTTCACGGTAGCACGCAGTACAGAAAGAGGGGATATGTCCAAGCTCCATCAGCCACTTTACAACCTCGTCAAGTGTTCTTGTATCAGATACGTCAAACTGCTCGCTGTCGTGGGGACGTTCCTCCTCGGTGTAACCTCCCACTGATGTGCGTGATGCACCGCTTATCTGCGATACACCGAGCTTTATTACCTTTTCACGCACTGCCTGACTTTCACGCGTGGAAATAATCATTCCCGTATACGGTGTCGAAATTCTTATAAGTGCACAAATTTTTGCAAAGGTATCATCATCAATTCCGTTGTCGAAAACATCGGGGTCAATATCGTCGGCACGCTTAATTCTCGGCACGCTGATTGTATGCGGGCCTACGCCATGCACCGCCTCAAGATGCTCTGCATGCATCAAAAGTCCTGCAAATTCGTATTTGTAAAGCTCCAGACCAAACAAAACGCCCAGACCTACATCATCAATACCGCCCTCCATCGCTCTGTCCATAGCCTCTGTATGATAATTATAATCATGCTTGGGACCGGTGGGGTGAAGCTTAAGATAGCTTTCCTTATGATAGGTTTCCTGAAAAAGAATATATGTTCCGATACCCGCATCCTTAAGCTTTCTGTAGTTTTCTACAGTTGTTGCGGCAATATTTACGTTAACACGTCTTATTGCTCCGTTTTTATGCTTGATTGAATAAATTGTATCAATACATTCAAGAATGTATTCGATTGGGTTATTTACGGGGTCTTCGCCCGACTCTATAGCAAGGCGCTTATGTCCCATATCCTGAAGCGCGATAACTTCCTTCCTTACTTCCTCCTGCGTCAGCTTTTTCCTTGCAATATGCTTGTTGTTGTAATGATACGGGCAATACACACAGCCGTTTACGCAGTAATTTGATAAGTAAAGAGGCGCAAACATAACAATTCTGTTGCCGTAAAATGCCTGCTTTATTTCTTCTGCAAGCTTATACATTTCCTGAATTTTCTCGGGAATTTCACAGGCAAGAAGCACTGATGCCTCTCTGTGATTAAGTCCGGCGCAGTGTGTTCCGTTTTCATCCCTGCGCGGTCTTGCCTTGTCAAGAATACTGTCAATAAGCTCGATATTGTTTTTGTTTTCCTCTGCATACGCAAGAGTTGCACGGATTTCCTCATCGCTGATAAATTCATCTGCAATCATTGATTTAGGATTATACATAGTTATTGCTCCCTTCTTTCAGGTCAGAAAAATCTTTCCCGTCAGTAATTTACGATTTTATTTTATCATATTAAATATTTAAAGTCAATCTCTTATCTGCCAGTCAATAGGAGTTTTCAGGTGAGATATTAAGATTTCATTTGCTTTCTTAAAATGTCCGCACCCCATAAACCCACGTGATGCACTGAGCGGACTTGGATGCGCTGCCTCCAGTACATAGTGATTGGGGTTTGTAATAAGTTCCTTTTTCTTTCTCGCATTATTTCCCCACAGGAGAAATACAATTGGGTCATTTCTTTTATTAAGCTGACGTATTATTTCATCTGTGAAAAGCTCCCAACCCTTTCCGTGATGACTGTTTGCCTCGCCTGCACGGACAGTAAGAACTGTGTTTAAAAGAAGCACGCCTTGCTGCGCCCAGCTCATAAGATATCCGTTTTTAGGAATACTGCAGCCAAGCTCAGCATTAAGCTCCTTATACATATTAAGAAGTGACGGGGGAATAGGTACGCCCGGCTTTACGGAAAAGGCCATTCCGTGTGCCTGCCCCGGCTCGTGATAAGGGTCCTGCCCCAAAATTACAACTTTGACACTTGAAAAGGGCGTTGCCTTCAGTGCGGAAAATAAATCGTACATATCGGGATATACGGTAGAGTTTGCATATTCTTCCTTTAAAAATCTTCTAAGACGCAGATAATACTCTTTTTGAAATTCACCGCCGATTTTATCATCCCAGTCATTTGCAAGCTTTACCATATATACCATCTCCTTATATAGTCTTTTTCATAACACAGTTGCGAAAAACCACACCGCCGTGATGCATTACGGCAATACCTGCCCTCTCAAACCCCATTTTGAGGTAAAATTCCTCTGCCGTTTTACTTGAATCAAGGCTAAGTTCACAAATTCCGTTTTCCTTTGCCCATGCCTCTGCTTTCAGAAAAAGCTCTGTTGCAATGCCACGGCGTAAAAAGTCCTTGTGCGTATAAAGGCGGTTTATGTATCCGCTTCTCTCTATACTTATAAAGCCGACTATTTTCCCCTTTTCAAATGCTGCAAGATTACAGCAAGGGGAAAGGTTTGCACGGAACTTATTAATATCAAAATTTTGCGGTGCCCACGCATCAAGCTCCTGTTGCGTGTAGTCATTTGCGCATACACAGTGCACCGTCTGCGTAATTAATTGTACTACATCTTCATATTCGTCGTCAAGTAATCTTCTTATATACATAGAAAAACCTCCTATATATGGGGAACACAAAGAAAGTAGTATAATTATAATCCGATGAACGGTCAGTGCTGCTTTATTTGTGTGCCAAAAACATAACCCACATACAATTGTATGTGGGTTAGTCGAAATCAATTACTTAAATTTTCTTTTTCTTGCAGCTTCAGACTTCTTCTTACGCTTTACGCTGGGTTTTTCATAATGCTCTCTTTTTCTAACCTCGGACAATACGCCTGCCTTAGCACAAGAGCGCTTAAACCTTCTCAGGGCGCTATCTAAAGATTCATTATCTTTAACTCTGATCTCTGACATTTCATACCCTCCCCTCGCAGCACTTGCTTATCAAGTTCTGCATAAAGTAACATACTAATTATAACATAAGAAAATTAACTGTCAAGAATTTTTTTAAAAATTTTTAAACAACCTTACGGTGCTTGATATGAAACGGTATTTGTGGTAAAATGATTTTAAATACAGCTTCAAATCATTAATATAGAAGAAGTTTGGAGAAAGAGATATGAGAAAAAAGTCATTGTCCCCAATTCAAATAATTATGGGTGCTTTTTTGCTGGTAATCTTGGCAGGAAGTTTGCTTTTAAGCCTGCCTGTAAGCTCGGCAAGCGGTAAAGCAGTAGGGTATATTGATGCATTGTTCACAGCTACCACCTCTACCTGTGTTACGGGACTGGTAACCTTGCCTACTGTAACAACGTGGAGCTTTTTTGGTCAACTTGTAATTCTTATCCTTATACAAATTGGCGGGCTTGGTGTTATAACCGTTTTAACGGGGCTAATGCTTCTTATGAAAAGAAAGCTTGGAATAGGTGACAGAATTTTAATTGGTGAGTCGTTCAACCTTAATTCCCTTGACGGCATGGTAAGACTTGTAAAAAAGGTTATAACAATTACTCTTATTATAGAGGGTGTCGGTGCACTGCTTTATATGAGTGTATTTGTCCCCGAGTTTGGATTAAGGGGGATATGGATATCAATTTTTACATCCGTATCTGCTTTTTGTAATGCAGGAATAGATATTATTGCAGAAAATAGCTTATGTAGCTATGCATTAAACCCTGTTATTAACATTACCACAATGCTGTTGATTATTTTTGGCGGTATTGGATTTATAGTGTTGCTGGATATCGGAAAAATGCTTAAAAATAAAAAGCGCAGGCATTTTAAATTCCTCAGCCTTCACAGTAAAATTGTATTATCTGTAACCTCTTTTTTGATAATTGCAGGGGCAACGCTATTTTTTATCTTTGAATATAATAATCCCTTATCTATTAAAGAGTTTTCTGTGCCTGAAAAAATTATGGTTTCATTGTTTCAGTCGGTGACGACAAGAACTGCAGGATTTGCAACCATTGCACAGGAAAATCTTACAAACGCATCAGCATTTTGGACAATGCTTCTGATGTTTGTGGGTGGCTCGCCTGCAGGCACTGCCGGTGGAATAAAGACGGTGACGCTGTTTGTTTTGTTTGCAAATGCAAGGGCGGTTGTAAGAAATAAAAGAACGGTTGATGCATTTGACAGACAGCTTTCGGTTGATGCAATTAAAAGAGCTGAGGCGGTTTTTGTGACTTCATTATTTATTGTTATAGCCTCTACTTTGTTTTTGTCGGCATTTAGTGACAGAGGCTTTCTTGATATAATATATGAAACAGTGAGTGCGACTGCAACCGTAGGTCTTAGTCGTAATTTTACGGGAACATTAAATGCTGTTGGGAAAATCATTATTATTATGACAATGTATTTGGGCAGGGTGGGTCCCATATCTTTGGCATTTGCATTTGCCGCAAACAAAAAGAGTGAGAATGTGATTATAAATCCTGTCGAGGAAATAAGTATAGGATAAGGAGAGCTGAATATGAGTATAAATAAGAGTTATGCGGTTTTCGGCCTTGGAAGATACGGAAGGGCTGTGGTAAGAGAATTACTGGATAATGGTGCAGATGTTCTGGCGGTAGACCGGGACGGAAGAATTGTTGATGAGCTTGTTGGTGAAATACCGATTTGTAAATGTGCAGATGTAACTGAGGCAGGTGTAATCAAGCAACTTGGAATATCAAATATAGATATAGTAATTATTTCAATGGCAAAGAATTTTGAGGCAAGTGTGATGACAACGATGCTTTGCAAGGAAGCGGGCGTTAAAAAGGTAATTGTTAAATGTTCAAATGAAGAACATTGTAAGATTTTGAAGAAAATAGGGGCAGACGAGGTGGTTTTCCCTGAATATGATTCGGGCATACGGCTTGCAAAAAATATTCTCAGTTCAGGTTTTATTGATATTGCAGATATATCGGAAAATATTTCAGTTCTCGAACTGGATATAAAACCTGATTGGGTAGGAAAAACACTAAGGGAGCTTGAACTGAGGAAAAAGTATAATATAAATGTAATGGCATTTAAAGAAAATGGTAAAATTGATATTGCAGTAAACCCTGATACTGTTATTAAACCTGATATGAAAATGATAGTAATGGCTAATCAAAAAGAGATTAATAGTATTAAGTAGACTGGAACTATATATTTCTACGGAGGTGTATTATGATAACGTATGATGAAATAAAGAAGAATGAGGATATTAAAAATTATATAACCCACGCCGATAAAAGCCTTGAGGCGCTCGGCTTTACAGAGCATAGCTTTGCCCACGTATCGCGTGTTGCGCATACTGCAAAATATATATTGGAAACACTTGGATATGAGAAACACAAAATTGAACTTGCAATGATTGCAGCATATCTTCACGACATAGGAAATCTTGTTAACCGTGATGAACATAGTCAGAGCGGTGCTGTGATGGCTTTTCGCATACTTGATAAATTAAATATGGAAAGTAATGATGTTGCAACTGTGGTTACGGCTATAGGAAATCATGACGAGGGAACAGGCGTTGCAGTTAATGAAGTGGCAGCGGCTCTTATCATTGCTGACAAAACAGACGTGCGCCGCACGAGGGTGCGTAACAGTGACATCTCTACCTTTGATATACACGACAGAGTTAATTATTCTGTGCGTAGTTCTACCGTAACTATTAATGAAGAAAAGACAATTATTCAGCTTGAACTGGATATTGATACAAAATTTGGTTCAGTTATGGATTATTTTGAGATATTTATGGGAAGAATGATTATGTGCCGCAAAGCAGCAGAGAAATTAGGGCTTAGATTTAAGCTCGTAATAAACTCCCAGCAGTTGCTTTAAAAAATTTTTCAAAAAACGACAAAAAGGTGTTGACAAAGGTAGTAGAGATGTGGTAATATAACACACGCTGTCGCTTTGAAAAGTCAGACACAAAAAAACTTA
>JAFSBF010000226.1 GCA_017441965.1 Clostridia bacterium
AAGATTGTGCTTCTTTGCAATTTCGAGAACGGGTCCCATATCAGCAACAACACCGTAAAGATGTACTACGATAATAGCCTTTGTTCTCTTTGTGATAAGCGCCTCGATACAAGCGGGGTCAATTGTGTGGTCATCTGTTACATCTGCAAATACGGGGATTGCACCTGCCTGAACTACGGAGAATGATGAGGCAATAAATGAGTATGAGGGAACAATAACCTCATCCCCCGGGCCAATATTTAAGCTTGCAAGTGCGATATGAAGTGCGGCAGTACCGTTTGTGCAGGAGATTGCCATTTTAGCACCCATCCACTTTGCAAACATTTCTTCAAACTCCATACCTTTTTTACCCGTCCAGTAGCTTACCTTACCTGTTTTAATAGGTTCTAAAACATCCTCAAGTGTTTCAGGCGCAAACTGAGGCCATCCGGGAAAACCGATTTCTTCAATACCTGCTCCGTTCATTACTATTTCTTTTTCTGCCATTTTTAACAACTCCTTATTTTATTCTTACTTACCTGCCTGCATCTCACTAACTGCCTCTAAAACGCTGTCAGCCATATAACAAAGCTGCTCATCACTTAAGCCGTAAAGCGGAAGATGCGTAAATCTCTTATAGAAAACTTCCTCACAGTTAGGACATGATTTTGCAATTTCTTCGGGATTGTATCCCATTTCTTCAACAATCTTAAATCTGTAAAGGGGGCCGAAGTGTGCAATTTGGGTAACACCCTTTTCCTCAAGCTTTTTCTTGAGAAGTTGAATATCTCCGCCTGCCTTATCGGGGTCAATCTGCAAAAGATACAGATGGAAGGTCGGCTTAATATCGTCATTTCCCAAATCCTGCGGAATAATTGCATCGTTTGCCGCAAATCTTTCTGTAAGATATGCTGCAGCACGTCTTCTTTCTTCAATAATTTCTTCATTACGTGAAATTTGAAGAGTAAGACCCAATCCCTGAATTTCAGTAGTTGATGCATTACCGGGCACAAAGGGGGCGTATTTACCCTGAATAGGTGTTATATTATAAAGCCAGTCCTTGATAGGGCAACTGAAATCAAGTCCTAAAAAGCGTGCTCTTTTCATTTCTGCACCAAAGCCCGGAATATTAGTTGTTGCAATACCACCCTCACCAAATGATGTGATATTTTTAACCTCGTGCATTGAAAATGCCGCAAAATCACCGATTGTACCGATTTTCTTGCCTTTATACATTGCACCGAATGCGTGCGCCGCATCTTCAAGAACAAGTATATTGTGCTCCTTTGCAAGCTTCATAATGGGGTCCATATCAACGGGGTAACCGCCTATATGTACGGGAACAATCATCTTTGTCTTATCAGTAATCTTTCTTGCAACGTCTTTAGGGTCCATATTAATTGTTTTAGGGTCTACATCTGCAAATACAAGCTTTGCCCCTACTGCAAGCGGATACGCCATTGTTGCAACAAAGGTAATTGCAGGAACAATAACCTCATCACCCGGCTTTAAGTTTGCATATTTGTATGCAATTTCAAAGCCTGCCGTTGCATTTGTTACAAAGGTAGATGTTGCAGTTCCAAGGTACTCATTACACTTTTCTTCTGCTTCCTCAACCTTACTTCCGAGAGAGAGCTTTCCCGGAGGCGAAGCAAGAGCATCAAGCTTTTTAACCTGTTGCCACACAGCCTCAAGAGCATCATCATACTCCTTGCCCTCGCCCTGCATTAGAAATTTAATGATTTCCATTAAATCCTGAACATTGTAGTTTTCTCCTACTGCCGCCCACGGAACTTTTGTCGCACCTGTGTTGTAACGAAAATCTGTTGATTTACCCATTTTCATTCCTCCTGTTTTTTTAATTATTTATCACTAAAATTCAGGCTCATACTCCTGCTGACGTTCCTCCCAGACAATTTCCCTTACCTCTATATCCTTAATTTTCAGCATAGTAGAATACGGTGAAAAACCTACATGTCCGCCAACAAAAGGCTCCATATCTATAAGCTCCTGTATAAGAACATCGTCAACAATTAAAAAGTTATGTCCGTTAATTGCACCTGTTGTTATTCTTACCTCCTCACCGGGAGTATATCTATACAGCGGTGTTAATGAACGTGTTTCGTTTTCAGGGAAACGCTCAATACCGCTCTTCCCCTCATACCAGCCGTTAAGTCCTGATATATAGGATTTTTTAAGGTAGTTTATTTCATCATCCCACGTTGTATTGTAAACGGCATTAAGGTCCCTTGTTGCAGGCAATACACTTGCCATAGTAAAGCTGAACATTACATCCTTATCAAAGCGTTTTTTACTTAAAAGAATACCGCCCTTATTTTCAGGCTCGCACCCTACAAGATATCCGTCCTGATATGACCACGTGCCGCCCTTGTCATCCCATACTTCGCGCCAGTTTTCGTCAGGCTTATACGAAAGCACCACGGGGGAAGCATCTACATCTATTTTTTTACCTAAAAGTAATATTTCTTTTTTCATTTTATCGCCCCTTTTTTCTATTATTATTTTATCAAATACGTGTTTTTTTAAAAAGATACTTTTTTCCCTGTTTTTTGAATTATATTCCCCAAAACAGAAAATTATTGACAAAAACGCTCTCTGTGCTATACTAAAAACGGGAGTGGTATATATGGTTATAAGCTATGATATTGAAAAAATAAATGCCGCACTTGAAGATTTTTACAAGGCGACAGATATTAACATGAATTTGCTAAAAGCAGACTTTTCCTTTGTAGGTGGTCGCTCGCACAGAGAAAATAACCGTTATTGCGAAGCCATACAACATACGACAAAGGGAAAAAAGGAATGCAAGTTTTCCGATATAAGGCTGCTTGAAAGATGCAGAGAAACTAAAAAGCCTCAGATGCATATATGCCCGGCAGGACTTATTGATGCCGCTGCCCCCATTTTTTATAACGATGTAATTATCGGTTATATCATATTTGGAGAGATGAAGGCAAACACACCTTTTTCAGTATTTGAAAAGTATATATCAGATTTAGGACTTGATGCACAGAAAATGGAAAAATACTACAATGACATTGCAGCCTTCAACTCAGAAAAGATACAATCTGTGTCTAACATTGCAGGAATGCTTGCAAAGCATCTTTTGCTGGAAAATATGCTAAAGCCTGACTTTGATGAAAATATGCAAAAAGCTGTTGCCTTTATCAATGAAAATCTGTGCGGGGATCTAAGCATCCGCAGCATATCCAAAAATATAAACGTGTCAAAAAGTGTGCTTTACAAACGCTTTCACGCCTGCTTTAACTGTACGGTCAGCGAATATATCAACACACGGCGTGTTGAAAAATCTATTGAGCTTTTGACGAGAACTGACCTTTCAATTGAGGAGATTTCGCAAAAGGTAGGTTTTGCGAGTGCATCATACTTTAGTAAAATTTTCAAAAAAGAAAAAGGGGTCTCCCCCCTTAATTACAAAAAGAGGGTGTAAAAAAACTCAGTTTTTTACATCCCCTTTTCAGCAGCCTTTTATTTAAAGTAATTTATAAGACCAATGATAAATATTCCCAGTACAAGCACCGGAAGAACGTACGTATAATATCCACGCATCCACCTTGCGATTTTAAGACCTTTTCCGCAATTTGCCTCTTCTGTAAAATTATCCCATCCAAAGCCGTGCTTTGAAGTTGCAAATATAATAAAGACAATTGAACCAAGCGGAAGAAGGAGATTTGACACAATAAAGTCCTCCAAATCCATAATGGTTGTTCCCGCTCCAAGAGGCTCTACACCGCTTAATACGTTAAAGCCAAGTGCACACGGAAGTGAGAGTATAAGCATTAGCACCGCATTTATAACGCAGGCTTTTTTACGACTTATATTAAATAAATCAAGTGTACAGGAAATTATATTTTCAAACACCGCAAAAACCGTTGATAGTGCCGCAAATGTCATAAACACAAAGAACAAAGTTCCCCACAGTCTTCCAAGCGGAAGATTGTTAAATATATTCGGCAGGGTTACAAAGAGTAGCTTTGGCCCGCTGTTTACGCTGACACCGTAGGAAAAGCACGCAGGGAAAATAATAAGACCTGACGAAATTGCCACAAAGGTATCCAAAAGTGCAACATTGACAGACTCCCCTAAAAGCGAGCGTTCTCTTCCTATATAGCTTCCGAAAATCGCCATAGAGCCAATACCTATACTGAGAGTGAAAAATGCCTGATTCATTGCGGCAATAATTACGTTTATTACGCCATGCTCCAAAAGCTTATTAATATCGGGCATAAGATAGAATTTAAGTCCTTCCCCGCTCCCGGGAAGAAAGATACTGTTAATGGAAAGCACCACCATAATTCCCAAAAGGGCAAGCATCATAACCTTTGTTATTTTTTCAAGACCGTTTTGTACACCCATACCGCAAACGAGAAAGCCTGATATAACCGTAATTGCCATATACACCGTCATACTAATTGGGTCTGCGCACACCCTGTCAAAAGTCGCACCTATCTCATCGGGCGAAAGTCCCGTAAATGCACCACGTGCCGACATAACAAAATATTTAATCATCCAACCTGAAACAATGGTGTAAAACATCATCAGAAGATAGTTTGCAGCCATAGCCACATATCCGTGTATATGCCACTTCTGCCCCTTTCTTTCAAGCTCCTGATAAAGCTTGACGGGACTTTTACGTGCGGCACGTCCAAGACTAAATTCCACGCTGAGTGCGGGAACACCCATAACCAGCAAGCAGATAAGATAAATTAAAACAAATATACCTCCGCCGTATTGTCCTACCATGTAGGGAAATTTCCATACATTTCCTATTCCAATTGCGCAGCCTGCACTTATGAGTATAAATCCAAGTCTGCTTTTAAGCTTTTCTCTGCCCATATATGTAACCTCCGTTAATTTATATAACTACTGTATTTTACCACAAGATAAAACCTTTGTAAATACAGAGTTTGGAAATTGCAGATGCAATTTCCAAACTCTGTAACAATTATA
>JAFSBF010000227.1 GCA_017441965.1 Clostridia bacterium
AGAAAGAGAAACTTTGGCGAGGTTGCTACGGGATATACGTATGAAATGGCAATAGAGGAGGCAAAGCGTTGCCTTAACTGTAAAAATAAGCCGTGTGTGAGTAAGTGCCCTGTAGGAATTGATATTCCCGCATTTATAGAAAAACTTGCAAATGAAGATATAAGGGGCGCTTATGAAATTATTTCACGCTCAAGTGCGCTCCCTGCAGTATGCGGCAGAGTATGTCCGCAGGAGGTGCAATGTGAAAGTGCCTGCGTACGAGGAATTAAAGGCGAGAGTGTTGCAATAGGCCGCCTTGAAAGATTTGTGGCAGACTATGCCCGTGAGAATTTCAAGGACGAGGTAAAAAATCCTCAGAAAAACGGACATAAAGTTGCAATTGTAGGTGCAGGCCCGTCAGGACTTAGTGCAGCAGGCGATCTTGCAAACTCAGGCTATGACGTTACTGTTTTTGAGGCACTTCACACACCGGGAGGAGTGCTTGTGTACGGAATTCCCGAATTCAGACTTCCCAAGGATATTGTGAAAGAAGAGATTGAGAAGCTTTCAAAATTGGGCGTAAAAATAGAAACAAATATGGTAATCGGAAAAATCATTACCGTTGACGAGCTTTTCGAGGATGGCTATGAAGCTGTATACATAGCAAGCGGGGCGGGACTTCCAAGATTTATGAATATCAAGGGCGAAACGCTTAATGGTGTATACAGTGCCAACGAATATCTTACACGCGTAAATCTGATGAAGGCGTATCTTCCCAATTCAAAAACCCCTGTTAAAAAGAGCAGACGTGTTGCAGTTGTAGGTGGCGGAAATGTTGCAATGGATGCGGCAAGAAGTGCGATGCGTATGGGCGCACAGGAGGTTTATATCGTATACCGCAGAGGTATGGATGAGCTTCCTGCCAGAAAAGAGGAAGTTGAGCACGCAATGGAGGAGGGTGTAATATTTAATACCCTTACCAATCCTGTTGAAATCCTCGGTGATGAAAACGGAAATGTTCGCAGTATAAAGTGTATACAGATGGAGCTTGGCGAGCCTGATGAAAGCGGCAGACGAAAACCCATTGAAAAGGAAGGCAGCGATTTTGAGATTGAGGTTGATACGGTTATTATGTCTATCGGCACAAGCCCCAACCCTCTTATCAGAAAAACTACACCCGGACTTGAAACGAACAGGCGCGGCTGCATTGTAACAGATGGCGAGGGCGGACAAACCACGCGTGACGGTGTGTTTGCAGGCGGTGATGCCGTAACAGGTGCGGCAACGGTTATCCTTGCAATGGGTGCAGGAAAAAGTGCTGCAAAAGCGATTGATGAGTACATCAAAAATAAAGATTAAGAATAACGACTTTAAAAATTTCCCTATGATACCTTTTATGGTATTATGGGGAATTTTTTTTGAAAGGAAGGTTAGAAAAAGAGTGTTAAAGATTAACATAAACGGACAGTTTGTCACAAAAAGTGCAAAAAATGCGCAACCTAACGGCAGCTCCAACACCGCAGAGCTTCAGTTCATATTTGACGAAAGCTGGCTTGGGTACGCAAAAAGGGTGCTATGGCGTGACGCAAAGGGTGAAAACCTGACAAGCGTTCTTCTAATGCCTGATATTATCCAAAGCGGAAGTATTTATAATTCTGTAGTTCCTGCTGCGGTAATGAGTGTGCCCGGATGGTGTAGCTTTACCATCGAGGGGTATTTTGAATCCAATCCCTCAAAAATAATGAAGAGTGTTACAGACGGACTTTTTGTAGCATATTCGCAAACGTCGCAGGGCATTGCCGAAATAACGCCTTCGGAGGCAATGCAGCTTCAGGCAGAGTTTGAGGGCTTAATGCCAAAGGTGGAAACTCTTATGGAAAACACAAAAAAGGAAGTAAGTGCCCTTGCAGAAAATCTTAACGTATGGGAAAGCTATGATGAAAATAAGCTTTATCAAAAAGGAAATAAGGTAGCCTATAACGGAAGGTCGTATGTATGCAAGGTGCAGGTATATGGGGTAAGTCCTGAAAATGAGGAATACTGGCTCCTGATTTCAGATTGCGGGGAGAAGGGAAGTCGCGGCGCACAGGGCCCACAGGGAATACGCGGTGAAACAGGCGATAAAGGTGAAACAGGCGAAAAGGGCGACAAAGGTGACAAAGGCGATAAAGGTGAAAAGGGTGATAAAGGCGAGCGTGGTATAAATGGCACCACTATTCCTATA
>JAFSBF010000228.1 GCA_017441965.1 Clostridia bacterium
AGAAAGATGGCAAAGACAAACATAGTGGATTGGAAAACCATTACAGATTTTGTGGTGGATGCATTCGTAGGTTACGGAATACCGAAAGAGGATGCAGAAATTTGTGCAGATGTGCTTTTAGAGTCTGATAAAAGAGGTATTGAATCACACGGTGTAAACCGTTTTAAGCCCGTTTATCTTGATAGAATTAAAGCAGGTATTCAGCAGGCGGTAACGAATTTTGAAATTATAAAGGAAACCCCTACAACTGCAGTTATAGACGGACATCACGGAATGGGTCAGGTAATTGGACATAAGGCTATGACTATGGCAATAGAAAAGGCAAAGGAATACGGTATGGGTATGGTTGTTGTACGTAATTCCTGCCACTATGGTATTGCAGGCTACTATTCCTCTATGGCAACAAAGGCAGGTTGTATCGGTATGACAGGTACAAATGCACGTCCCTCTGTTGCGCCTACACACGGTGTTGAGGGTATGTTTGGTACAAATCCTTTTACAATAGGTGTTCCTACCGATGAGGAATTTGATTTCAATTTCGACTGTGCAACTTCAATCACACAAAATGGTAAGGTTGAATATTATGAAAGAATAGGCGAGGATGTTCATCCCGGTACAATCATTGGAATTAACGGTGAGGCAATCGAGGGTGATGCAGGCGTAGCACTTAAGAAAATCCGCGGTGGCAGTGCAGCTCTCACAACACTTGGCGGAATAGGCGAAGCTCTCGGCGGATATAAGGGTTATGGCTTTGCAATGGCAGTTGAGTTTTTCTCATCCATTCTTCAGGACGGTGCATACGGAAAAGACCTTGACGGTAAGGATGAAAACGGAAATATTCGTCCGTATCAGCTTGGTCACTGGTTTATAGCAATTGATACTGACCACTTTATGGGTGAGGACATTGCCCGCAAGAAGGCAGGAGAAATCTGCCGCAGTATGCGTGCTTCAAAAAAGGCACCCGATGCAGAGCGTATATATACTGCAGGTGAAAAGGAATATGAAATCCGCCTTGCAAGAAAAGACGGTGTGCCGATTAACGAATCAGTACAGAAGGAAATCACTCAGGTAAGAGATGAACTGGGACTTACACAGTACAAGTTCCCGTGGGAGGATTAAAAAATGGATATCAGACAACAATCATTAAAAAAGCATTATAAATGGAACGGAAAAATCGAAGTTATTTCCCGTCCAAGCATAAACACAAAAGAGGATTTATCTCTTGCATATACTCCCGGTGTAGCAGAGCCGTGCCTTGTTATAAACAAGGATATTGATAAGTCTTATGAGCTTACACGCCGCTCTAACCTTGTTGCCGTTGTTACAGACGGTACTGCGGTTTTGGGACTTGGAGATATAGGACCCGAGGCAGGTATGCCCGTTATGGAGGGAAAATGTTGCCTTTTTAAAGAGTTTGCAGATGTAGACGCATTTCCTCTGTGCATTAAGTCAAAGGATGTTGATGAAATTGTACGTACCATATATCTTCTGTCAGGAAGCTTCGGTGGCGTAAATCTTGAGGATATTTCTGCACCGCGTTGCTTTGAAATCGAGGAAAAGCTTAAAAAAATATGTGATATTCCCATTTTCCACGATGATCAGCACGGAACTGCAATTGTTGTTGCAGCGGCACTTATAAATGCACTCAAGCTTGTAAAGAAAAATATAGGCGAGGTAAAGGTTGTAATAAACGGTGCAGGAAGTGCAGGTATTGCAATCGGAAAGCATCTTATGAATATGGGTGTAAAGAACCTTACATACTGTGACAGATTTGGTATTATATATAAAGGAAACCCTGAAAACAACTCTGCACAGGAGGAAATTGCAAAGGTTACAAATCTTGAAGGCAAGAAGGGTACACTTGCAGATGCTCTTTCAGGCAGTGATGTGTTTATCGGTGTTTCTGCACCAAACCTTGTAACGGCAGATATGGTTAAAACAATGGCAAAGGATGCAATAATGTTCCCGATGGCAAATCCCACACCTGAAATTATGCCCGATATTGCAAAAGAGGCAGGGGCAAGAGTTGTCGGAACGGGAAGGTCTGATTTCCCCAATCAGATTAACAACGTTCTTGCATTTCCCGGAATTTTCCGTGGCGCACTTGACTGCAGAGCGAAGTGCATAAACGAGGAAATGAAGGTTGCAACCTCTTATGCACTGGCATCACTTATTCCTGATGATGAAATAACAGAGGAGAATATAATTGTTTCCCCTCTTGATAAGAGAGTTGCGCCTGCAGTGGCAGAGGCAGTTATAAAGGTTGCAAGAGAAACAGGGGTTGCAAGAATATAATTTTTGTGATATACTGAATATATCTTGTATGTATCGGAGGGAAGACTATTATGACAGCGACGCAAAAAAGTATCAGCAATAAGGTTATTGCGGCAGTTCGTACGAATGATGAGCTTCTGCGTGCAGCGACCTCCGAGGTCAGAATAGTTTTCCATCTTTCTCCAAATATACTTACACTTGAAAATGATATAAAAATTATGCACAGTGCAGGAAAAAAGCTTTTCCTGCATCTTGATTTAGCCGACGGTATAGGACGCGACAGAAGCGGAATTGAATATATAAAGAAGCTTGGCGTTGACGGAATTATAAGCACAAGAACGAGTATTATAAAATATGCAAGGGAGCTTGGAGTATTTACAGTACAGCGTTTCTTTATTGTTGATTCTCAATCAATTTACACAACGATAGAAACACTCAAATCCTCCAAAGCTCAAATGATAGAGGTAATGCCCGCAATGGGTAAGACAATAATGAGATTAAAGGAAGCTGTAGATGTGCCGATAATTGCAGGCGGACTTATAGAAACAAGGGAAGAAGCCATAGCAGTTTTGAAAAGCGGTGCATCGGCAGTTTCTACGGGCAAAGCACAAATATGGGGTGAAAATAATGAGTAATCTGAAAGATAAAAGGCTTTTTCTTTTGGATATGGACGGAACAATCTATATAGATAATGAACTGTTTGACGGAACGCTTGATTTTCTTGAACACGTGAAGAAAATTGGCGGCAGATACATTTTCCTTACCAACAATTCTTCAAAGAGCGTTGATAAATACATAGAAAAGCTGAAAAGTCTTGGAATAGATGCAACGAAAGACGATTTTCTGACATCTACAGATGCAACAGTGCTTTATTTAAAGGATAAAAATTACAAGAAAATATATGCGCTTGGTACAACGTCCTTCAAAGAGCAGCTTAAGGGCAGCGGGTTTAATATAACAGATAAGTTAGAAGATGGAATTGACTGCCTTTGTATGGGCTTTGATACGGAGATTACCTTCCAAAAGCTTGAGGATGCATGTATTCTCCTTGGCAAAGGCGTGGACTATATTGCTACCAATCCGGATTGGGTTTGTCCTACCTGGTACGGGTATGTTCCGGATTGCGGCTCAATCGCGCAAATCCTTGAAACCGCAACAAAGCGTAAACCGAAATTTATCGGTAAACCGCAGCCTGATATGGCGCTCCTTGCAATGAAAGCCACGGGATTTACCCCGAAGGAAACCGTTCTTGTAGGTGACAGACTTTATACTGATATTGCCTGCGGTGTGAATGCAGGGATAAGTACGATATTTGTCCTTAGCGGTGAGGGCACAATGGAAGATGTAGAAAACAGTGAGAAAAAACCTGAATTTATATACGAAAACATACGTAAAATTTATGAGGATATTCGTTAATTAAATAGTACTATTTTTGAAAATTACTACTTTTATGGTAGTAATTTTCTATATATTAAAAAGAGGGAGAATGATTTTAATGTTTGAATTGCAGCACATAGAGTATATTCTAAGGATTTTACTCGCAGGAATATGCGGTATGCTTGTGGGAGTAGAACGTAAAAGGCGTTCAAAGGAGGCAGGCACACGAACACATTTTGTTGTTGCGTGCGGTGCAGCGCTGATGATGGTAATATCAAAATATGCATTTTTTGATTTAATAACAGACGCCGCATTTGCGGGCGCAGATGTAAGACTTGACCCGTCAAGAGTTGCATCTACTATTGCCAGCGGTATAGGCTTTTTGGGTGCAGGTATGATTTTTGTACATAAGAATACGATAATCGGACTTACAACTGCGGCAGGAATATGGGCAACATCGGGAATAGGTATGGCAATCGGTGCAGGTATGTATGCCGTTGGTATCTCGGTAACATTTATAATAATTATTGCACAGGCTATCCTTCATATGAATTTCCGCCATACAGAAAATGTTAAGGTTAAGAAATTATTGGTTACAGACGTATGCGAAGAAGGCTATCAGAAGTATATGATGGAAGAGTTTGAAAGAAGAGATATCCACGTGCAGGATGTTTCAGTTGATTTTCAGGGTGAAAATGGGGGTAAAAACTACACCTTTACTATAGATATGCCACTTGATATTGTTGAAGAGGAAATTATAGAGTTTGCAAAATATAAAGGCAGCATAAAGTCAATTTTATAATAAAGAAAAAAGAGCAAAATTATTACAGAAATAAAGAACGAGGACAATTGCAGTAGCAAAAGTCCTCGTTCTTTGCTTATACAGGCTCTTTGTTAAAATTTCGCCGTTTCAGGCGAGTTCGGATTACTTCTTTTCGGCTAAGTTGCACCAATTCTATATTATTTTTTCCAACTGCAGATTGCAACAGAAATTATGAATTTCCCCTATTGTTCAGTGATTTAGGGGAAAATCCTGTAGCTTTTTTTATTACGGTACTGAAATATTTACTATCGGAAAAACCTGATTTTTCAGCGATTTCATATACCTTATAATATCCGGACTCCAATAATTCCAAAGCATGAGTAATTCTTAAATTGTTAATGTACTGCAGAGGAGAAATGCCGGTAATCATTTTGAATTCTTTTCTGAAAAAAGATTCGCTGATTGAACTGATTTGTGAAAGTTGATGTATTGTAAGTGTCGGGTCGGTGAAATGTTTATGGATATAGTCGATAGCATTAAGAATAAAAGCGTGATTGTATCTGTATGAAATTTCATTTTGCTGAGACTGTATTTTTGATAATATTTTAAAAAAATATGAGGCGGTTTTGCTGTGGTATCCCGGCTTTTTTTCTGTCCAGCTATCATACATATCAGAAAATAATTTCTCAAAAAATTTTTTATCAGGCGGAGAAAAAGTATAGATATTGTCAGTGGGTAAATTTTCTGCAGTAAAATGAACGCAAAATAAAAGTTCGTCTTTTGCATTTAATCTATAGCCAAGATTGTAAGGGACAAATAGTATATCACCTGTTGAAACATATTTTTTTGTTTTTTCACCAACTGTAAATATACTGTCTCCTTTCAAACGAAAAGAAAGTGCATGGTATGGTCTTGGCAATGCCTCTTTATCAAAACTATCCCAATTTAATTTCAGAACAGAAATCAAATTGAAATTTGAAATGTTTTCAAGAATGAAGGACACATCTGTCACCACCACTAATCAGAAATTGATCTGATTATAACATCATATATTTTGAATGTCAAGAAGCGAAATTTAAACCTTTTAAATCAAAATATAGGTTTGAATTTTTTTGAATCATTATATAATTAAATTAGTTAAAAAGAATGGTGGGATGGAAATGTTTATATTGGCACCGAAAACAGAAGGAAAAGCATATGAAGTTGCAACCAATGTTTTTAGAGATTATTATGAAAAAATAACAGGGGTAAAGCTTGAAATCAAAACGGAGCCATCTTCCTCCGAAGATATGGTTGTTATCGGTTCTGAGGCAGTGCAGCCGTTTGTATATAAAAGTGTGGTTGGCGGACTTCCTATACGCTGTGACAGCGATGAATACTGTATTATTTCCAGGAAAGATAACGGCAGAAATCTTCTTTTCCTTGCAGGCGGCAGGGGACGTTCAACTCTCTATGCAATATATGACTTTTTTGAAAGGCAGGCAGGGTGTCATTATTTCTGGGATGGTGACGTTATTGAAAAAAGGGAAAGCATTGATATAACGGGGCTTAATGTATATGAAGTTCCAAGATTTACATATCGTGCAATACGTTACTTTGCCCACAGAGGACTTGGACGTTTTCAGGCAGAACATTGGGATTTTGATGAATGGAAAAAGGAAATAGACTGGATTTGTAAAAGCAGATTAAATGTATTTATGCTGCGAATTGGCATAGATGATTTGTTTCAAAAGGCGTTTCCTGATGTTGTTTCCTATCCCTCCAATGAAGATATCCTTCCCGAAGCGACATCAGGGTTTAACAACAGAACAACCTTCTGGCCGCTTGAGTACCGTGGTGAGCTGCAGAAAAAGGTTATGGATTACGCCTTTTCCTGCGATTTAATACACCCCGAGGATTGCGGAACGATGACACACTGGTATTCAAGAACACCTATAGATTTTCTCGAGAAGGTGAAGCCGACATTCTTATCACAGACCAGTAAATCTCAAAGTGAACAGACGGGACTTGTATGGGATATTTTAGATGAAAAAAATCTGAGAAATTATGAAAAACTGACCGATACCCATATTAAAGAATACGGAAACCCCGAAATGTTTCATACAATTGGTCTGGCAGAGAGAACATATAATGAAGACAGAAGGGCAAATTTAGACCTTAAAAAATATGCATATCGCAAAATTATAAATTATGTGTCCGAAAAATACCCCAATGCACCGCTTTTGATTGCGGCGTGGGATTTCTTCTTTTGCCTTGAAAGTGATGAAATCCGTGAAATAACACAGCTTTTCAATCCTGAAAAAACCATTATTCTTGACTATACCGTTGATTTAAAGGCAGAAAATAATGATTTTGAAAATTGGGATATTGTAGGGAAAATGCCCTGGATTTTTGGTATCTTCCATGCATATGAGCCGCAAAACCATATTCACGGCGATTATGAATATATCACAGAAAAACTAAAGGTTGCGGATAATGATGCGTTTTGTAAGGGTATGGCTTTCTGGCCTGAGCTTTCGCACAGTGATACTCTTATGCTCGAATATTTCAGGGAAAATGCGTGGAAACCTCAAAACCGCAGTATAAATGAAATTGCGGCAGATATGTGTCACAGGCGTTATGGCGAGGATGAAGAAAGAATGTTTGAAATATGGAATGCATTTTTGCCGACAATGAAGCTTCCCACCAAAGAGCGTATGGCAAGCTTTTTTGACGTCCTTAAAACCGAAGCAATATTTCTAAGACTGTTTCAGTTTGAACACGAAAGACAGCCTGACTGCGAAAAATGCTGGGGTGGATTTGAGGACTATGAAAAGACTTTTATTCCCGATATGAAAAAAACACTTTTGCTGATAAGAGATTTGCCAGAGGATATATACAGTAAGCCTTTTATCAGACGTGATGTTGCCGATATACTTAAAACAGTTGTGATGAAAAAAATTCAATACAGTTTTATAAAGTTAAGTTATTCAATTTTGCGGTGGCGCAAAGGTGAAAATGAGGAGGAGCAAATAAGAACACTTCTTGATTATAATGAAAAAATGCTATGCCTTTTTGCAGATACATTAGCACTTCACGAGGATAACAGTATGTATCACAGTCTACTTGAACTGCAGAAAAACAGACCTGTAAATCCGCATTTTGAAAATACGCTTAAGGATAATGTTATAAACTGGTACTGCCGTACAAGTGCATATGAGGCTGTTAAAGGTGTTTATCAGAAAGAATTTTCTGTATTTAAAGAATGGATGATAAAAAGACTTAATTCAAATGACGTAAATAATATGGATATGAGCAGCTTTCCAATAGAAAAGGAACGAATTTTTGAGGAGTTTAAGTCTGTACCGTTGAAAGAATTCCATAATTCAGAAAAGAGCGGATATAAAGCGGTAATTGAAAACTTATTATCAGCATTTTAAAAGGAGAAAAGTATGGTTTTATCAAAGCTTTTTGAAAATATGCACCACGTTGTGGAAAAGTACGACTTTACGCAGGAACAGAAAAATATCCTTTTAGGTTACTGCAGGACTTTTGAAAAAAATGAAAAGCTTATTCAGTTAGCACAAAAGTATTATCATATGATTTTTGAAGATGAAGAAGAAATTGATGTTAACAGCTTGAAGGAGAATGACAACATAGAGCAGGGAATGCTTTTTGCAGTTATTTATCTTGCACGCCTTGACCTTCTTGAAGCAGAGCTTGAAAAAAGGGGAATACCGTCAAAATATGCGCAGAGTGCACTCTGGCATTATAAGGATTTATTTCAGCGTAATTTTAATTGCTATGGGACTTTCGGGTTTTGCGGAATGTACAGAAGCGGTATGATACAATATATAAAACCGAGAACATTCAGGATTGGAAGATTGTGTTTTGAAATGAATTCATTTTCAGGACCGTATACTGTGTACCAAAATAAAAAAACGGGAGAAGAAATTCCCATTTTAAATGAAGGGCTTTATTATCTTCCTGACGGAAAACAAGCGCCAAAAGACTATAATGGCGAATGCTTTATAACAACGTTTTCAGACGAGGGTGATATTAAAGGATATAGTGTTGATGAAGAAGGAAAGCTGAATTTCACACCGCAATCATTAAAAAAAGAAGAATACAAAAAAGTCCTTGCAAAAAATGATGCGGTTATTTCTATTCATATTCCCGGGAATGAGAAAATGACACCCGAAAGTGTAGAGGAAAGCTTCAAAGAGGCAAAGAAATTTTTTGAAACATACTATAAGGAGAAAGATTTCAAGGCGTTTGTTTGCAGCTCGTGGCTCCTCGATACAGGACTTAAAAGATTTTTGAAGCCTGAGTCAAATATTTTAGCTTTTCAGAAAAACTTCAGGATTGTACTTTCTTTTGTCAATACCTTTGCACTCTACTGGAATATTTTCGGTGTAGAAAAATTTATTTGTTATTCTGAGCTTGTTCCTCAAAATAGCTTTCAGCAGAAAATTCTGGATTTTGTTAAAAGCGGAGAACATTTATACAGTGGTAATGGATTTATAATGATTTAATGCAAAATATTTATGAGAAAGTAATTAAAATAAATTAATCAGGAGGAAAGTAAAATGGCAATTAAACAT
>JAFSBF010000025.1 GCA_017441965.1 Clostridia bacterium
TAATAGGGAGCAGTTTACTTCTGCCCCCTTTGCTTTTTTCGGTATTTTACTAATAAAAATTGAACAAACAGAACAATGTGTCATTTTGTAGTCCCCTATTTCCACAATAGCTTTAGGCATATTGGTTTTTTGCCAGAGCTGAGGGTCAAAGCTGTCTTCCTTATAGCGTGATGTGAATATTTTTGCACTTCCCTCGCTGCCGAAAAGAACAACCTTTTTGTTATAGCTTGCAACACCCTCCACAACAACGGGGCGGGAAACACCTGTGTAAACATCAAGAGAAATACGGAAGAAGAAATTAAGGTCAACAGTATAATAACCTCTGTTAAATGGCATCTTTTCCACATCACTGAACACCCAGATAACTTCTGATTTACGGCATTTTATGTCAATAGCTCTGTCAACGATTTCCTGTCCGGTTTCCGTTAAGTACACACGTAAACATTCTATACATTCCTTGCTCCTGCATGAGTCATATATTTTATCAGTTTGTATACAAACCTTTTCCTTACATCCAAAGGAGCCGGTAAGCTTTTCTTCCATAGAAAAAATCCTCCTTATACAATTTATGGGATTGCCCACTATCATTGTATGAAGAAGGATTATTTTTGTGACTATATTATCACGCCACCATCGACACCTATAATCTGTCCCGTGATAAAGTCTGCTCCTTCTGACGCAAGGAAAAGAAGTGCTTTTGAAACCTCATCGGGCGTTCCAATTCTGCCAAGAGGGGTATCTTCGCAAAATGCCTTTGTGTCTTCGGGGGTAACATCACTGTTCATATCGGTATCAATAAAGCCCGGGGCAACGCAGTTAACTGTTATCCCCGATGGACCAAGCTCTTTAGCAAGTGCTTTTGTAAATGCTATTACAGCACCCTTTGTTGCACTGTAGCCGCTTTCCAAGCTTGCTCCGCTTATTCCCCATATAGAGCTTATATTAATTATTTTCCCGCTATGATTTGAAATCATATTTTCTGCAGCGTACTTTGTCATAAGGAATGTGCCCGTTACATTTACTCTAAAGAGCTTTTCCCATTCTTCAAGAGTTGTATCCGTTAAAAGATTTACATAGGATATTCCCGCATTATTTATAAGAACATCTATTTTTCCAAAATGCTCCGTTGCAGCAAAAACCATCCTCTTTACATCTTCCTCCTTTGATACATCCCCCTGCATCAAAAGTGCGCCGGGTAAGCTGTCAGCAAGAGCTTTTGCCTTTTCCACACTGTTATTATAATTAATTACAACATTATATCCGTTTTCGTAAAAAAGCCGTGCTGCCGCTGCACCTATTCCACGTGAGGCCCCGGTTATAAAGACAGTTTTACCCATATTATCACTCCCTGATATATCCAAGTGCATCTGAAAGTGAGCGTACTGCTATAAGCTCAATTCCGTCACATTTATCTATACTTCCAAGGCAGTCAAACGGAAGCATACAACGCTTAAAGCCCATCTTTTGTATCTCTGCTATTCTGCGTGCCGCCTGAGTAACAGTTCGTATCTCACCCGTAAGACCAACCTCGCCGAAAAATGCCATATCTGACGGCAGAGGCTGATTACGAAAGCTTGATGCAATGGCGCACGCTATTGCAAGGTCAGTTGCAGATTCATCAAGGCGTATACCGCCCGTCACATTAACATATGCATCCTGATTGCCTAAATTAAGCCCCATTCGCTTTTCAAGAACTGTCATAATAAGCGATACTCTGTTAAAATCAACACCTGTCGCCATTCTGCGTGGAATGGCAAAGCTGCTTTTTGATACAAGCGCCTGAATTTCTGCTAAAATCGGTCTTGTTCCCTCAACGGAGCATACTATTGCCGACCCCGGTGCATCCACAGGTCTTCCCGAAAGAAGCATCAGAGAAGGGTTTGGAACATCGATAAGCCCTTTATCCGTCATTTCAAATACACCGATTTCATTTGTGGAGCCAAAACGGTTTTTTACGGCACGTACTATTCTGTAGCTCTGGTGGCGTTCGCCCTCGAAATAAAGAACACAATCCACCATATGTTCAAGAACTCTCGGACCTGCAATAGCACCCTCTTTTGTAACGTGACCTACAATAAAAATGGTTATACCGTTACTTTTTGCTACCTCCATAAATTTAAGCGTACATTCCCGTACCTGTCCCACACTTCCCGGTGCAGATGTAAGGTTTTGTGAATAAAGCGTCTGTATTGAGTCTGCAATAACCATTTGAGGCTTTAATACATCGATTGCAGAAAGGATGGAGTCAAGGTCTGTTTCATTTAGTACATAAAGTGTATCTGAAACTGCGTCAAGTCTTTCTGCACGCAGACGGATTTGCTTGTCCGATTCCTCGCCTGAAACATATAAAACCTTGCTGTTTCTCGAAGCAAATTTTGCAACCTGCAGCAGTAGAGTCGATTTTCCTATTCCCGGCTCACCACCGCAAAGGATAAGAGACCCCTTAACAATACCTCCGCCAAGCACGCGGTCAAGCTCGCCTGAGCCCGCAGGGCATCTCTCCCCCTCCTCTGTAGATACATCCTTTATGAGAACGGGGGAAACCCTTTTCTTTATTTTTGCATCTGCGGTCTTTTCGATAACCTCTTCAATCATCGAATTCCACGTTCCGCAACCTGGGCATCTTCCCATCCACTTTGCAGATTCGTTACCGCACTCCTTGCATACAAATACTGTTTTGCTTTTCAAAACATCACCTCGTTACTCTTGGCACACGCTTACTTACTCCGCACACTATTTCATAATTTATAGTCTGCGCATTTTTTGCCAGTTCATCGGCTGTTATGCTGCATTCGCCTTTACTACCAATAAGAATTACAACATCGCCCACCTTGGCGTCATCTATATCAGTTACATCAACCATAAACTGATCCATACATACTCTGCCTAAAACAGGGGCATATTTTCCGTTAATTATCACTCTGCCTTTGTTTGAGGCTAACCGCGGATACCCGTCGGCATATCCTACAGGAATAGTCGCAACACGCATATCCTTATCTGCCGTATATGTTCTGCCGTAGCTTACAGTGTCACCCTTTTTGATATCCTTAATATATGCCACGTGTGTTTCAAGCTCCATAACTGGCTTTAAATCAAGTGTATTCCTGTCCACCTCGTCAGACGGATAAAGTCCGTAGAGTATAATTCCGGGGCGTACCATATCAAAATTATAGTTACGAAGCTCCATAATGGCTGCACTGTTTGAAACGTGATAAATGTCTATTTTAACATTTCTGTCCTCAAGCATTTTTCTAAAGCCTTGAAATAATTCTGCCTGCATCAATGCAAAGCCCTTATCCGCCTCGTCAGCCGTTGCAAAATGCGTGAATGCGCCCTCAAGCTTTAGCGATTCAAGCTGTGAAATTTCCTTTACAATATCTGCACTGTCCTCATCGGGCAGAAACCCTATTCTGCGCATACCTGTATCTACCGCAATATGCATTTTGGCAACCATACCGAGCTTTTGTGCCGTTTTGGAAAGCTTTCTTGCATCCTCAAGCGTAAAAATCGTAACGGTAACATTATTCTTTATTGCCGTTTCAAAAAATTCAGGCGAGGTATATCCGAGTAAAAGAATAGGCTTATCTATGCCGTTTTCACGTAAATGTATAGCCTCTTCAATTATTGCAACGGCAAAATAGTCGGCAAACGGCACTAAAAGGCGTGCCATATCTACTGCGCCGTGACCGTAGCCATCCGCCTTTATTACAGGCATAAGCTTTGTATCAGGCTTTACCGCCGCCCTTATATTTGTAATATTATGTATAACTGCGTCACTGTTTATGTATGCACATACCCTTCTGTACGGCTGCATTTTCCTCAATCCTTAAACACTGAAATATTTTCAAAAATGTATGCAATCCAGCTTGCAACGGTAAAAATAGCTGCAACCCAGATAAGTCCGCCTGCAATAATCGGCTCACTTGTATAAATTAAAAGCGCAAATATAATTGCAAAAAGCTGCACATTTGTCTTTATCTTTCCCCACCAGGAGGCTGCAATAACCTTACCCTTGGAAACTGCAACAACCCTCATACTTGTTACAAAAAATTCGCGTGCAATAATTATCATCGGCGCCCATACGGATACTACGCCAACCTCAATAAAGCAGATAAGCGCACCGAATGCAAGCAACTTGTCTGCAAGCGGGTCCATAATCTTTCCAAAGGATGATACGAGGTTATATTTTCTCGCAATAAATCCGTCAAGAAAATCTGTAATTGATGCTATTGCAAAAACAATAAGCGCCCAGATGTTGTGACCTGTCAGCATAAGAGCCATTACTATAGGCACCATAATTATTCTTGCCATTGTAAGTTTGTTTGGTAAATTCATTCTAAATCCGTCCTTTCACATTCTTCTGCGTATAAATCATATATATCACAATTTTTAATTGTAACCCATACAAAATCACCGGCATCAAGCTCTCTGTGTGCCCCGAAATATATTTTGGGGTCTATTTCAATGCTTTCACCGCCGCTGCGCCCGTAATAGAGATTATCCTCAAACCCTTCGGTAATGACACGCACTGTTTTTCCGAGCATTTCCTCGTTACGCTTTAGCGAGATTTCCTGACAAAGCTCCATTACCGTTTTTCTGCGACTTTCCTTGATTTCTTCATCAATCTGGTCTTTCATTTTTGCGGCAGGTGTTCCCTCTTCACACGAATAGGCAAACACACCTACTCTGTCAAAGCGTACCTTTTTGAGAAAGGCGCAAAGCTCATCAAACTCTTCCTCCGTTTCACCGGGGAAGCCTGTTATTATACTTGTTCTTAATGTAATATCGGGAATTTCCCTGCGTAGTGTTTCAACGAGGCGCTCAATACTTTTTCCGTCTGTTTTTCTGCCCATTCTCTTAAGAACGCTATCACATCCGTGCTGTACGGGAATGTCAAGATATTTAACTATCTTTTCCTGCTCTTTTATTGTTTTTATAAGCTTTTCATCAATTTGTTCAGGATAACAGTAATGAACCCTTACCCATTCTATTTTAGGGATTTTACATAAGCTTTCCAGAAGCTCCGAAAGCTTTCTTTCACCGTAAAGGTCAATTCCATATCTTGTGGTATCCTGCGCAACTACTATAATTTCGCGTACACCGTCATCGGCAAGTGCCTTCGCCTCAGAAAGTATGTCTTCCATTTTTCTGCTGCGGTACTTACCACGTATATATGGAATAGCACAATATGTGCATCTGTTATCGCACCCTTCGGCAATTTTAAGATATGCCGTATATTGGGGTGTAGTGCGAATTCTTGGAAGATTTTCTCCAAGACATTTATCAATATCATATATGTATGATTTTTTCTGATTTGAAAGTCCCTCTTTAACTGCCGTAACAATATCCTCAATTGCCGTTGTACCGACAATCACATCAACTTCGGGCAGTTCTTCACGTATTTCTTTTTCATAACGCTGCGCAAGGCATCCGCACACGACAAGAAGAGTGCAGTTTTCATCTTTATACTGCGCCATTTCCAAAATTGTATCAATCGACTCCTGCTTTGCGCTTTCTATAAAGCCGCACGTGTTTACGATGCACACCTGCGCCTTGCAGGGGTCAGGCGTTATCTCAAAGCCACTTTCTGCAAGAAGTCCCATCATATTTTCAGTATCGCACAGATTTTTATTACATCCCAGCGACACAAAACCAACCTTTATTGCCATCAAAAATACTCCTCTGTCACAATATCCTTAAAGGAACACACTTGGTTGAGTGCACCTTTGATTTCCTCCGCACAATATCCTCGCCTCAGAAAGAAGTTGAATATCCTTGTGCGTTCTTTAACATTTCCCAAATCAGAATTTTTGAAGCGGGTCTCGATTTGATTAATCAAAACATCACCGATACCATCCTGAAAAGCTTCCTCAAGTATGCTTTCAAATACATCACGCTTTACTCCACGCTTTAAAAGTTCACTTCGTATTCTGATTTTCCCCCATTTTTTAAGGTTAACGCAATCATTTATAAAATGCTGTGAATATTTAAAATCATTTATATATCCGTATTCTTCCAAAAATGCAATTACATCTTCTATTGTATTTTCATCATAACCTTTTTGTGTAAGCTTATCACGAAGCTCCTTCCTCGTTCTGTCACGAAACGTAATAAGCTTTAAGGCATACTCTCTGCAATCAATCATTCAAAAACTCCATAAATACAAGATTTGCCATGTCGCACCCACGCTCTGTCAGGCGCAGATGTCCATCTGCAATTTCCACAAGACCTTTTTTTATTAACGGATTTACTCTTTCGGGAAATTCGCCGTTATATAAAACGCCCTTTGTCATCCGAAGACCAAGCATAAAAAGTTCCAGTTTTCTTTCCTTTTCAGAAATAGGGATAACATCTTCTCGTAGTCCTTCGCCCTTTATATAACGAGCTATATCAGATGCATTCTGATAACGCACATCGTTATTAAACGAATGTGCACCTGCACCGATGCCCCAATACTCACAATCTGTCCAATAGCCTGTATTGTGTCTGCTTTCGAA